>CANSYK010000120.1 GCA_947651225.1 uncultured bacterium
ATACACGCTGCAAAGCAGCATAACTTCCTATGTGTATCCGTGCGCATCCATTATCAGCTTCCAAGCAGGCCTTCCAAATATCCCTTAGCCTCTTCATACCCCTGTGCCGCTGCCTTTTTTAACCAGTGAACTGCTTCTTTCTTATTCTCTTCTACACCATCTCCCCACAGATACTTTGCTCCAAGAATACATTGTGCCGTTGGAAACCCCTCTTCCGCCAGCTTGCGGTACCAATAAATCCCCATTAATTTACCGCCTTCTGTCTGAACTTTCCCACTGTCAAAAATACGTCCAAGCTCTAACTGTGCCTTATAATTTCCTTGGTTTGCAGATAATTGATACCAGTATACAGCCTCTTTATAATCCAAATGTTTTGTCCCTTCTTCTGAATAAAAGCCGCCAAGCCTTTGCTGGGACTCGGCATTCCCCTTTTTTGCCCTCTTGACCTCTCTTTTCATTCCAAGATTCATCTGAGTTATAAACATAACCTCCCTGTCTGGGTCCACCTGCATTGCTGTTTTTTTCGCATTTTGCGAAATTTCAGACTGGCCTGTTAACGCCTTTCTTTCCTCTTTTTTGTCCGCATTTTTGCCAGACCTTCTTCTTCGCCTTCTTTCCGAAGCTGTTTTTGCCAACTGGGCAGCCTTCTCAGAACTTTGGCCTGTTTCCGCTGCCTCCCTTGCCGGTCCTGAATCTCCATTCACAGAAATGTCAGAAGATTTTGCTTCCTTCCTATGCTGCACCCTGCCGCTTCCCGTCTCATTCTTCTTTTTTTCAATCTGCTTCCTCGCCATCCGCTCTAACTCTGCCTGTCCCATAGCCTTTTTTTCATGCGGCTGATGAAAATTTGCCTTGTCCTCTTCCTTTACCTCCCACTTTCTCTCGACAGAAACCTCAAAATCCCAGTCCATCAAAAACATAAAGCTTTCTACAAACATAACCGCTTCATATTCTTTCATACACTGTACTAAAAGAAAAAGAGACTGTGTAATGCAGACCCTTTTTGACCACTTTGCCTGCTTGTCTGCATCCTGGAAACGCTTTGGTATCCCCAGACCATATGCTGCCTCCAAAATAAACTTTTCATCAATCATATCTGGAAACGCATTTTCAAATAACTGCACGAAAGAACCGTCCCATAAAATGGAACGGCCCCTTTCCTTTACCAAAGTATTCATATGCTGCATCAAAGCATGCGGATAACTTCCTGTTACCAATAACATATCATCTTTACCCATATAACTCTCTCCTGTTGCCTGAAAAAAGACACCACATTTACTGCAACTTCTTAACCCAGACAAAACGCAATACCATTTTCCCAACAACTGCCTAATTATTGAAACAAAGCCCTTACACCATCTTTCGAACTGTTCGCCTGACTGAGCATTGATTGAGCTGCCTGCTGTATAATCTGATTCGTAGAATATTTTACCATCTCATCAGCCATATCCAAATCCCTGATTAAGGATTCTGATGTCTGAAGGTTTTCGCTGGCATTCAAGTTATTGTCATATGCATGGTCAAAACGGTTGACCATAGAACCCATATAGGCACGCTCTGTATTTAATATATCTAGTGCATAATCGCAAACAGTAATAGAATGTCCCGCATTCTCTCTCGTTGTCAAATCCAGCATTGTCAATCCCAGCCTTGCTGCATTCATATATGGCTGGTTAATCACTACAACCTGATTTGAATTGCCACCCACCTGAATTCCTAAACTACGGCCAGCCTCCAGCACTAACCCATTCTTATTTCTTACAGCCGGCTCAAACTCACTTGCCCTTGAACCTGGTACATCATCATAAAGATAAAGCTTAGTTGGATCGCTGTTATTATATGCCATCTGTATAAAATGATTTGTAAAAGTCACCTCTGAATTTGCAGCGCTCATAATACGTTCTACTATTTCCGCACTTGATTTACACCCAGAAAGATTTACTGTTAAAGTATGTATATTATTAGTAGAACTATACTCACTCTTGAAACTATAGTTCACTCCATCTGCATTCGTTTTATCACAGGCACTCCCTGTAAACAAAACATTATAACGAGCATACCCGTTGCAATGCATACAACCAGTGTTAAACCCCTGTCCATATAAATCACTGAGATTATAATTTTTTCCTAACCCTTCAAAATCAAGCCATGCACTATAATATTGTGTAGAACTTCCCACACCTTTTGTTCCAGCAGCACCAACAGATGCACTATATGTCTTTGTTGTCGGTGGCTGCACGGAACTATCACTTAAAATAACCCTGCTAAGAAGCCTCGTTCCATCCTGCTTTATATTATTATACTCTACTGTAGCTGTATAATTTCCTGTAGTCACTGTTGTAGTTGATGCCCCTGAAGCTGGTGGATTAACCGGAATAGCAATGCCACTATTTGTATCATTCTGAATATTGGTAAGAAGCTTATTAAGCGTCACATCATAAGTACCACCTGGAGCATCGGCTTCTTTTCCCGTATTATTCCATCCTGCATTTAGAAAACTTATTGGATTGTCCATCTTATCTGCCTGATAAACATGATCTGTTCCAAGTACTTTACTTAAACCGTAATTTTTTCCCTGAATATTTACGGAATTATCCGAAAATACTCTGAGTGTATTATACTCTGTCTCATTCGTTATATGCCCTACTTCCTCCACTAACTGATCTACTTCATACTGAAGTGCAATCCTGTCCTGCTCTGTATTCGTATCACTCGCTGACTGCACGCTTAACACCCTGATACGCTGTACAATATTTTCCAGCTCCTGCATTGCAGCATCAGCCACCTGACAAAAGCTGACTCCCTCCTGTGTATTCATAGCACTACGTTTTAATCCGCGAATCTGCCCTCTCATCCCTTCTGAAACAGCAAGACCAGATGCATCATCCGCTGCACGGTTAATCCGGTAACTTGTTGATAACTTCTCTGTATTTCCAGCAAGTGCCTTGTTAACCCCTCCTAATTGCCTGCTTACAAAATTCGCCTCCATATTATGAACCACAACCATAGTATTTCCTCCTTAAAATATTATCTATTTATCAGGAAAGAGACACCTCCCTGTCCTTCTCTGCGACACATAATCTCCATCTTATTTAATATCGGCTGAATTCATTAATTGCTTTTTGTATTATATAATATTTTTACAACAGCTACAAGAAAAAATTTGATTGTTTCTCAATTGCAATTCATGATAAACCATAAAAATGAACTTACAAAGACTGAACTTTGGATTTTAATGAAACGTCTGTATCATAGTTCTTTTCACTGGCAGGAACGGGAATTTACAAGATATGACCTACTCCTTTCCAAAAAAACAATGGCAAACTGGATGATTCTGTGTGCGGAACGGTATCTTCAGCTTATTTCATTGATTCCCATTCCAAATAAATCTTTTTCTATTTCTTTGTAATAAACACTAGCTATAATGATATCCATATCATTTTGCATTTCAAGCATTCAATTTTTACTAATCACTTCAATTCCTTCAAAAAAGGTTACTACTTTATTTTCATCTCCATCACAAAAATAAATAACCTGATTCCTTCCATAAATATTCCAGAACTCTTTTTCCAGATGAATCTGCACCATAAATGACAATCCTACGCCTCTAAAACTTTCCTTATTCTCACATCAACCTGTTATAAACTCCTTAATCTGTTTATCCATACATTCCCTTACACTTTCGTTATTGATCCATGCTTTCGACCATTCCACTGTTTTCTTTACAGCAGTTTCCGTATCCCAGCGAGGAGTCCAGCCAAGCCTGCTTTTTAATCTGGAAGAATCTAATTTAAGGTAATTGGCCTCATGTGGCCCGCCATCATATTGGTTAACCCATTCTATGCCATTTCCCCAATACTTAATAAATAAATCAACCAGCCTTCCTGTTTCCAGACAGTCCTTCTCATCGGGCCCCACATTATAGCTTCCGGCATACCGGTTATCTTCATATTGCTTAGCCGCAATCAGTAAATATGCATACAGCGGTTCCAGGACATGCTGGTATGGCCTGACCGAAAATGGATTGCGTACAATGATGTTCTTTCCTGCAACCACTGCCCTGACACAGTCCGGTATAATGCGGTCATCTGCAAAGTCTCCTCCCCCGATCACATTGCCTGCCCTGGCTGTAGAAATTGATACCACAGCCGTACCATCTTCCTTTGTAAAGAAAGAGTTTTTATAGCTGTGCGTTACCAATTCAGAACAGGATTTTGAATTGGAATATGGGTCAAGCCCATTCAGCTCCTCATTCTCCCGGTATCCCCATTCCCATTCTTTGTTCTTATATACCTTATCTGTGGTAACATTTAAGAATGATTTCACACTGTCACTGTTTCGCAGGCATTCCAGGATATGTACCGTCCCCATGACATTCGTCCCATATGTATATGCCGGATCTTTATATCCCTCCCTGACAATGGGCTGTGCCGCAAGATGGAATACAATTTCAGGCTCTGTTTCATCAAAAACTTTTTTTAATGTGTTATAATCGCATATGTCACCCACAAAGGAACGGATATCCTTGTCCAGCCCGGCTAAGCAAAACAGTGAGGGGGTTGTCGGCGGTTCCAGGGCATACCCTGTCACCTCTGCCCCCGCAGCGGATAGCATCCTGCACAGCCATGAGCCTTTAAACCCTGTGTGCCCTGTAATAAAAACTTTTTTCCCATTATAGAAACCAAACATTACACATCCTCCTCTGTAAGCTATCCGTCCTGTCTTATAAAATGCTTTATTGTCCCGGCCATATATGCTAATTTATCCTCTGTCATGCCCGGATAAACGCCAACCCAGAATGTTCGACTCATAATTTCCTCTGTCCTTTCCAGTTCTCCGACAACCCTATATCCTGCAGCGTTTTCCCTCATTTCATCAAAACACGGATGCTTTATGATATTCCCAGCAAAGAGGTTTCTTGTCTGTATATTGTGTGCTTCCAGATACTGTGTTAATTCCGTTCTTGTAAATGGTGCATTTTTATCCACAGTAACCGGAAAGCCAAACCAGCTCGGTCTGGAATCCTGCTCTGCTTCCGGTAAGATCAGGCAGTCAGAAACATCTTCCAAATTCTCACGCAGGTACTGCCAGTTTTCCCGCCGCTTCATTGTAAACATATCCAGTTTTTTTATCTGGGCACAGCCAATGGCCGCCTGCATGTCTGTTGCTTTTAAATTATAGCCAAAATGGGAATACACATATTTATGGTCATATCCTTCCGGTAAATCCCCATGCTGCCCATCATAACGGTGCCCGCAGCTTCCATCCTGACCTGGGCTGCACCAGCAGTCCCTTCCCCAGTCCCTGAAAGAACGTACTAAACGATGCAGTAATGGATCGTTTGTATAAACAGCGCCGCCTTCTCCCATCGTAATATGATGCGGGGGATAGAAGCTTGAAGTTCCGATATGCCCAACTGTCCCTGTTTTCTTCCACACCCCGTCTATGTAATACTCTGAACCCAGTGCATCACAGTTATCCTCAATCAGCCACAGTCCATGCTTATCGCAAAATTCACGGACTGCCTTCAATGGAAAAGGATTCCCCAGGGTATGTGCAAGCATAACTGCTTTCGTCTTGCCGGTCAACGCCTGTTCCAGCATGGTGACATCAATATTATACTGTGGGATTGTAACATCCAGGAATACCGGGACAGCCCCAAACTGTATGATAGGTGAAATAGTTGTTGGAAAGCCGGCTGCCACTGTTATGACCTCATCTCCTTTTCTGATGCGCTTATCACCTAATTTAGGGGATGTCAATGCCATAAATGCCAGCAGGTTAGCTGATGATCCGGAATTTACCAGGGAGCAGTGTTTTACGCCCAGATACTCCGAAAATTTAGTTTCAAATTCTGTTGTATACCTGCCTGCTGTAAGCCAGAACTCCAAAGAAGAATCTATCAGATTAACAATCTCACTTTCATCAAAAACTCTTCCTGCATAATCCACCCTGTCACCATCTGTAAATTTTCCTTCGTTACAAAAAGTTTCCTGATAATATATTTTTGCTAAATCTAATATCTGCTTTTTTATTTCTTCTGATGCCATTCTTAGCCCCCTTCTTTTTTCTATAAAACTTCAACATCTTCTATCAATTAAAAAATAATTTCATTATATGCAATAATATGCGCATCTGCTTCTTTTAACTTTATCAGTTTCTTTAAAATATTTCTCTTAATTAACTGAACCTACTGTGAAAACCCGTTATCCGTTTCCATCCCAGTTAACCTCTTTTCCTTTATTAACAATTTTGGGACAGATGATAATACTTCCATCTTTTTATTATTGTAAAAGCATGTATATTTTGATAAAGAAATGTGATTTACATTCTCTGGTTAAATCAGACGTCCCATTTCTTCCATGGCGCCTGCCCACTTGCAAAGTACTTTTCCAACATATCCATTTCCCATTTATTATCCATACATTGCCAAAACCCTTTATGCGTATATGATATCAGTTCTCCTTCAGAAGCTAATCTTTCCAAAGATTCTTTTTCAAATATAGTCTTGTCATCATGGACGTAATCAAATATTTCGGGTTCTAACACCATGTACCCTGCATTTATCAGTATTCCGTCCGATAAACCTTTTTCACGGAAAGACTTGACAGCATTATTCCCACCTATATCCAATATTCCCTTCTGTTGCTCAAACCTTACAGCAGTCAACGTTGCTATTTTTCCATGTTTCCTATGAAACCTTACCAATGCAGCAATATCAACGTCACAAACACCATCACCATAGGTCATCATAAAGGTTTCCCCCTGCACATAGGATTCTATCCTTTTAATCCTTCCCCCTGTCATAGTGTTTAACCCAGTATCAACAACTGTTACTTTCCATGGCTCACAATATTGATTATGGATAACCATGTCATCCTTTCCACTTGTAAAATCAAATGTAACATCACTGTTATGTAGAAAATAGTTTGCAAACCATTCTTTTATAATTTGCTGCTTATACCCTGCGCAAATAATAAACTCATTAAATCCATAATAGGAATATTCTTTCATAATATGCCACAAGATAGGTTTTCCACCAATTTCAATCATTGGCTTTGGCTTTAATTGTGTTTCTTCTGAAATGCGTGTGCCGAAACCTCCTGCTAGTAAAACTACTTTCATGTAATCCCTCATTTCTGTACTCTGCTTTTATACTCCTTCTTACCTTCTCTAAACATAATCCCTACATAAATTGCATATTATTCTTTTGCCATATAATAGCCTGTCTGATTCCCTCCTCAAACGAAATCATACATTGGAATTTCAAGTCCTCTTTCAATTCTTCTGTCAATAAATCCTTTTCATCCAAAAAAACAACATGCCCATTCCATTGGCCAAATCCTACCTGGACTTTATTATCTGAATACTCATTACATATTTTTTCTACTATTCTCAAGTAACTTTTTAATGGCCTTGGATTACCAGAACTTATCAGATAGTTCCTGCCAGCTTTTCCATTAATCCCAATAGAATACATTGCCCTTGCTACGTCTTTGATATGTATAAAATCACATAATTGCTCTCCTGATGAAACCTGAGGTATTTCTCCGCATAACAATTTCCTAATCACTACACTAATCAGCCTGGCAGAAATTTCCCCTGCACCATACGGATTTGTTATAATAGGCCAAAAAAATCGTATTCCAAAATCAGATGCCTTTTTTTCAGCCATATTATGTGCAGCCAGTTTTGATAAAGTATACATATTATTCATTTTTGTATGCTCTCTTTTTTCAGTTAATTCTTTCATTACTTCCAATTCATACATGCTCCCGACTGCAATAAATGTACCAATCTCCAATTCATGAGCCAAATCAATCAATAACAATGTCATCCTCAGATTTTGAAACTGAACATCAGCATTGTTCTGCTCTTCTCCTGATACTCCCTGCCACGCAAAATGATATATGGTATCAATACTATAACCTTTTAACTTTTCTTTTATAGGAAAAATTTCATCATATCCCCACTCTATAATTTTTATTTTGCTATAACAATCTAACCTTGAAAGATATTTAGAACCTTTTCTGACCAATGCAATAATCTCAATGTCATTAGCATACAACTCCTGCAAAACATGTCTCCCTATAAATCCTGTCGCCCCTGTAATAATAACCTGTTTCATCTGCATCCTCTTACACTTTATATATAATACAAACTTCCAGTACCGGAATACTATTAATCAATTTATCTTTTATCTTAATAATAACTTCTGCTCATTTTCATGGTAAAAGGTATTTAACCATTTATCATAGCTGACCATAGATAAAAAACATATTTTAATATATTCTTTTTTATCTCTCCTGAATTTTTTCAATATGTCATTATTTATACAAGATGCCACATATTTACCAAGCATTCTTTTTACAACACGCCTATATAGCACTTTATATCCAAGCAGGTTAAATAACATATTTTTAAATATCAGAAAATTATCTGATTGGTAATCTTCTTTATCTAAAAAATGCCATGTATTTAGATAAAAATAATTTATTATAATTTTCAGTAGTATCGCAAATTTAGTTTCTGCTTCTATTTTTAGCATTCCATTTACATACAATGAAAAATTTAACATCTCTTTTGTCGTACAATTCCATTTCTGCTGGAATCCACGATTAGGAAGCTCTGATAATAAAGATATATTTTTACAAATAATATCTCCCTTATGAATTGCCATAAACAATACACACATATGCGGATATAATACAGTAAGGTTGTTTTTTTTCAGCTTATATATCAGATTCCAGACCTCATGAAAATCAACCAATTTTCTGTTTAGCAGAATACCTGGCATAAACCATAATCTCCATATTTCATCAAATGCCTCTTCTGCCTGCCCTGTTTTTTGATTCGTATACCAATGTCTTGCTTCTTTTCCATCTGTCCGCATCACTTTATAAATAACTGCAGATACATCCTTTACTGCTTCTATCTCTTCTAATACATCATCTAACAAATGAATATTATTAAACCTGTCCTCATCACTCATTAACAAAAGCCAGTCACCTGTTGCATATTCCATGACATCAATAATATTCAAATACATATTATTTTCCGCATTACAGCGGTAACGAAATCTTTCATCATTAATTGTCATAAGCAATTTCTCTGTATTGTCTGTAGAGGCGTTATTACTGACCACTACTTCTATTTGAGGACTATCATATTTTAAAATTTCTGTCACACATTCGTAAACCAAGTGTGATCTGTTATATGTAGGGATACATATACTTAAAGTTGGTTTATGAGTATCGCTCACTTTCTGCCACCTCCAAAATTTCTTTTAACGAAACAATAGTGCAATCTGTCTGGCCTGACAGGTTATCCTTAATAGTATCAAACTGAAACACCGGGGTTACAATAATCATATCCACATCTTTTTTCGTAATATCAACATTACTGCCTGCCAATATTTTGGTTTCAGAATTATGCTTTATTACATAATAACTGTTAGGATTTGTATCTATAATATATTCTGGTATAATATTTTCTTTACTTAAAGCATCATATAAAAGTTCTCCCAATTCCCCCATCCCATAGATGGCAACCCTGCCTGCTCCATAGGTATTTAATATATCCGCCCAGATTATTTTTCCACATTTTATCCAATTGACCAAAAGATCATAATAAGTATCCAGCCTTTCTTTTTTCCCTTGCAGCTGTCCCACTTTCTTTTCCAAAAACCCGGCATTTTTCATAAGTTTTTTATTCCTGTATGCTTCAATTAATAAAACAAATACAGCAAAAAAAATCATAGTCATGCTTCGTTTGTTTTTCTTCATATTTCCTTCATACCTTCCATTTTTATATTTTCAAATGCACTTATGTCTGTTATAAAATACTTGTTATACAACGGACTAAATCCTGTCCATTGCAGATAATATAATTTCCCTTGCAGCCCGCATTTCTGCCCGCCTCAACATCCTTATCACTATCTCCGACCATATATGATACAGACAAATCAATATTGGAGTCCTGTGAAGCTTTAAAAAATAATCCGGGATTTGGTTTCCGGCATTGGCAGTCTATTTTCAGTTCTGCCACTTCCCCTTCAAACCCTCTGTCAGGATGATGCGGACAATAATATATGGCATCCAGGTATGCGCCCTTTTCCCCCAGCAGTCTTTCAAGTCTGTTGTGTATCTTTTCTAACCCCTCAGCAGTACACTCCCCCCGCGCTATAACCGGCTGGTTAGTAACTACTATGGCAAGATACTCACTGTTATTTATGAGCTTTACTGCTTCTGCAGCCCCATCCATAAGCACTATATCATCTGCATCCGTGATGAAACCTTTATATTCATTTAATGTCCCGTCCCTGTCCAAAAATATGGCCTTCTGCCTGTGGGACAGGTTCCTTTTAGCCACCAGGCCTGACTTTATGTCATTTTCAACCTGCCTGTATCTGTCAGGCGTTCCCATATCCTTCACATATTCCGATGATTTATATGCATAAATTCTTTCTTTTGCTATTAGCGGCCGCAGAATATCCCTGTCCAAATCTGTTTTTTTCAATTCAGCAAAATACCGGAATATCTCTGTCCTGAAAAGATGGATTCCTGCATTGACACAATTTCCCACATCCTTTTGGGGTTCTTCTTTGTGATACCATTTTTTGATGCGCATTTCATCGTCATATACAATAACTGCGCTGTCATATGGATGGTTGTTGGGATGGGTAAATAATGTAGCAACTCCGCCCTTATCCTTATGAAATTTGTAAAAACGGTTAATATCAATATCAAATATGATATCCCCATTTAATAAAAGAAAGTCATCTTTCACCCTGCCTTTTAACAAATACATTGC
>CANSYK010000121.1 GCA_947651225.1 uncultured bacterium
AAAAAGTAAACTGTAAAAACTAACCGGATGGAGTACTAGAGCGTGTTTGAAAATTGCTTTTTACAAGATGTGCTTCACACTTTGTGGGAGATTTGGCTCAAATTTAGGAGGTGTAGCGGGCTACATTGACTAAATTTGAGTCAAATATAGCGCAAAGTGGGGAGTTCAGATTGTGAGAATGAATTTTCAAACACGCTCTAGCAGCATTTTCCTCCTTGGCAATCAACGTTACTATTCACTCCATTCTCAGTAACAGCTAAAAATCCATAGTAAAACTTCCTATATTCAGAGAATCCATCTGCTCTATCGGAATTATTTCGTAAAAAACATTTCCATAGGAAGCACATATATTGTTGCCATCTATCCATCCGGAGAATCCCTTACTCTTATCCCTCAGATTGATTTTCTTTCCATCTGCTAAAACCAATTCCATCGGAATACGATCTATTATATCTAACATCTCTTCTTTAAGTTCCCTATCTCCTGTATCTCTTATTTCAAATTCGAGATAAAAGCCAACAAGCGAGACATCTGCCTTTTTTATGATAATTGTCTTCCCATCCTGTTTGATTTTCTGATTGACAGCAAAATGTCTGGTAGAATCTGCATAGTTGAGTGGAAATGTCATATCCCAATGACCTGTGACAATTGGAACAAACTTCGTAGAGGAGTTATAATAGCCAAAATCAATAAAACTGGCAGTAGCCTTTGCTCCAATACTATCATTGGTGTTTGTCGCACAGGAATAAAGAAACTGGATAGATGTGGCATCCGGATTGACATCATAAAAACGAAAATATCCTCTTTCAGTACCCAATTTTTTATCTGTCCTGATTTCCATAGAACGGAAACCTATATCATTCCGGGAATTGCTTAATACCTGAATATCCCTCTTTTCAAAAGCTGTTCCATCTCTTTTTTTAATAGAGAATACTATTACGAAATTATAATCGTCCCCAAGAACGGCATCCGCTGTAACTGTCACATCATCATCAGTGTCAGATATGCCCAGGCTGCCGCCCACATCATCGGAAATTTGTGCGGTATCTGTCCCCAGATGGAATATTTCCCGAAATACTTCCGAAACAGGTTGAAGCACCAGCACCCCGGTGGCATGGGCAACTGCTGCCCCCACTGTAATCATACAAAAGCAGACGGCGGCAATGACAAAACGTTTGATATGAAACGGCAGCCGTTCCCTGGCAGCCGATGCATGGTTTCTTTTTTCACCCACATGATTTACCATAAAATCCACCATCCTTTCCTGCTGTTCTTTTGAAAATTTCATTTGTTCCATAGATTCCACATAATTATTTTCCAAACGATTGTTCATAATATTCTGCCCTTCCTTTCCCATGGTCCTTCAATATCTCCCTTAATTTCCTGCGCCCTCTGCTTAAGTAAAGAGTGACAGCATTTTCACTTTTCCCCATGAACGCTGCAATCTCTTTTGCACTATAGCCCTCAAAATAAAACAAATAAATGGCTATGCGGTAATTTTTTGGCAAAAGCAACACTGCTTCCCTAACCTCGGCGTATGGCTTTCCCTCTGATACATTTTCTGAAATCTCATCCATAACAACAACTTTTGTTTTATATGCACTTTTCAACACATTTTTACAAGTATTAATTGTTGTCCGAATAATCCATGCTTTTTCATGCTCCTCGCTCAGAAATTCCGTGTTGTCATCCATATACTTTAAAAATACATTCTGACAAACATCTTCTGCTTCATACGTGGATTTCAGATAGGTGTAGCTGAGCCGCAGGATAAGGTTAGAATATGTTGTTACTATCCTCCTTGCTTCTGATTCATCCATGTTTCACCTTCTTTCATAACACGTTCTTTCCCTTCACTTATAATACAATTTATCTACTGCAATCCTGTCACTATTATTATTTTTTGAGTAAATAATAGCAAAACCGCCGTATAAAAATCTCTATACGGCGGTTTTACACATCCATACCATTTCTGTTAGTCGCTTTAGAGCAGTAATTAATCTGCACTCCCCACTTTGCACTATATTTATGAATGAACTACAAATCGTTTATGAGGCATATCCACGCCCCGATAATGTTTTGTCCAACAATCTGTTACAGCCATCCCATTTCTAACAGCTACTTTCTGAGAGGCCAGATTTGTATCCCGGATAATTGAGCAGACCTCATCTGCATGAAGTATTTCAAACGCATATTTCTTACAGGCCCTGGCAGCTTCTATCGCATATCCTTTGTGCCAGTACGACCGCTGAAAAAGATATCCTATCTCCAGCACTTCTTTATCCTTCCATGGCAGCATTGTCAGGCCACATTGCCCAATCATCTCATCTTTTTCTTTAAGAACTGCTGCCCACAGCCCAAACCCCCATCTCTGATAGCAGGAAATCTGTCTGTCAAGCCATTCCTGCACTTCCTCATCGCTAAATGCCCCTTCATAGGCATACATTACTTTTTCATCCTGCAATATCCTGCACAAAGAATTGAAGTCTGTCTGATTAAGTTCCCGTAAATATAATCGTTCTGTTTCAAGTATCATATTTCACCCCTTCTTTAGATTTTGCTTTCTCATCATCTACAGCCGATACCAGCCCCTTTAACGCAGTTAAGATATAAGAATAGTCGTTTAAAGTAGCAAGGTGTCTATCAAGCCTGAACTGCTCCGGTATTTCATAACCACCCTTCGCACCGGCAACTGCAGCAAAGTGGAAGTACATTTCTGCACTTCCACTCAAATAAAATCAGAAAGCTGGTATTCAATTTCATTGATTATTCCAAAGAACGGATATCCTTCTGGTGGTAAAAAACCAAACTAAATAACGCTCCCAACATTCCTGTGCATAAAAACATAACTGCCATGCCGCTTCCAGCACCTGTTCCTACTATTAACCGCAACATAGCAGCAACTGGATTCTCTGCCATCATAAATGGCTCAAATACATAATCAGCCAGAAAACCGCCTAACAGAATCCCCAAAGGAATGGTGCTAAACTGAAGTGCATTCCTTACCGCAAATATTCTTCCCTGTATTTCTTCTGGAACAGAGCGATACAAAATCACCATCTGGCCTGCATTGATAAAAGCAATCGGAAAACTTGCCGCAAATCCGGCACAAGACCAGACTGCTATATTCCTGCCAGCTCCCATCATAATATCCCCCAGCAAAAAAGAAAGTAAGGCAGAACCATAAATCATTTTTGCACTATTCCCTTTCACTTTTCCAGTTGAAACAATAATCCCTCCTATAATTCCTGCAATTCCCATTACTGCATTTACAATCCCCAAAGCGACACTATCGTTCCCACTTCTTGAAAGTATCATTGGTGACAAAATATTTTCATAAGTCAATCGGGAAAAGAAATTCAACAAAGCCATTGTAAGAATAATCATAAAGATTCCTCTGTTGCTTCTCAAATACCGAAAGCCCTCTGTACAACCAGCAAGTATTGACTTCTTTTCTGCCTTCTGCGGTATATCCTCTGGAATCTTAAGTACAAACAACAATACTCCAAAGGCAAACACGAAGCTAAGTAAATCAATTGTTAAAATAAATGTAAGCCCTCCCATTGCAAATAAGGATGCCGCCAATATTGGAGACAGAACCGCTGTCAGATTTCCGGAAAATGAATTCATGCCACTTACCTGTGCCATTTTATCCTCTGGTACAATCTTTCCGATTGCCACAGAAGATGCAGGCCCCTGAAAAGCATTCATGAACCCAATAATAAAATTCACCAGATAAATATTCCATATTTGCAGCATACTTCCTGCGCTTAATACTAAGATGGCTACTGAACAGACAGCAGCAATGCTATCAGATATCAGCATAATTTTTTTCTTACTGTGATTATCTACGAATGTGCCTGCAAACAGGCTTACAATGATATATGGCATATAATTAAAAAATGACATCAACGAAACCGTCATTGCCGAACTATTTTGTGTATATGCCCATAAAATCAACGCAAATCCAGTCATAGAACTTCCCAATTGTGACAATGCCTGACTTAGCCAAAATATAATATATCTTTTAAAATTGTTATTCATTGAATTTATCTCCTTATGGTTTTTATTTTTGACAACGATCCATAAGTACAAAATCCAATGTGGACGAGCAATTCATTATCTCTGTACAAGTTTCGCCCAATCATCAGACCTTGTACAGAGTAAAACACTTAAATCTATTATCATATGGCACAACATGCTATCCCTCCCAAATTCCGTTTTTATATTCTGCATAACACACAAATTATATCACAATCCGCGCGATGGTTCAATGGCATAAATCTTACCATTTTCATCCTTCCAAAGCTAGAGCGTATATCCCTCCAAAACCAACACCTCCAAGGCTCTTTCAAAATTTTCTTTCTTTACAAGAATATAATCGGTATTAAATGTCGAAACTGCAAAGATGCCAATTTTGTTATTTGCAAGGACTTCAGAAATTTTCGATAAAATCCCAACCAGTGAAAAATCCAAAACACCCTGAATATAAAAACCTTTCCATCCATCATCACGCTCTATGGCATTTTCAGGCGTATTACTTGTAATACAGACAAGTGATAATTCCCCCTCTGTCTTCCCAATAAAATAAAACTCTTTACTCAAATCAATATCATCTACCGACTTCACTTTACATATAGTCAAATCATACTCTAATTTCTTAAGTTTCATACAATATCTCCTTACCGTTTTCTTTGATAAAAATCATAAAAAATGCAAAGTGGAAGTACATTTCTGCACTTCCACTCAACTGAAATCAGAAATTTCAAGCAATAACCATCTCCCCAAGTATAATCCAATTTAATTACCTTATCTTTTGGTGAGGATGCTTTTTTGAGAGTGCAGGTGTAAAAACGTAGTTCTACGCTCCGCTTCGGTCCTTGCTAAACAAGTGCCACTGGCACTTAGCAACGTAGCGGGCTACGCTGAGGCTTTTATACCTGTGCTATCGGAAAAGCAGACCAGCAAAAGGTATGGTTAATTAAATCGGATTATACTAGGCAAAAGAACAAGTTATAAAATATAATGAAAAGTTAAAAAGAATAACCAGGCTTCTTTAGAACATTTGTCAATTGAAGGTCAATTAAAACTGCCATCCCAAAGCGGCATATTGGTCAGATACTCTTTTTCCACAGCAGGAACATAGTAAGCACCGTAAGTCTTCAACCCATCGCGTTCCTCTTCTGGGAGTTCCACATAAAAACAGTAATATGGCATAAAATACTCTTCCCGTGCGCCTGTACGGTATACCAGTTCTGTTTTGGCAATGAAATTTTCACCAGGGATTTTATATGGGACAGTAGTAATATAATTTCCTTTCAGTAAAAGTTCTTTCGCCTTTTTTGTATTGATGATCGGATAGTCACCCATTTTTTGTGATAAATCCGGCTGACAGATACTTGCCAAATAAAGCTTTCCGTTATCATCGCAATGAAATGCAATTTGATTGAAATTATAGTTTATTATTGCATCAATATCATTTTCCCCTTTGTCATAAAACTCAATTTGATATTCCTGCTGCAGCTTTGTATCATATTTACTATAATCACCCCCACAAATGTTCATCTGTGGATGTTTCATCTGTATAAGAGCTTTATATTTCTCTTTTAAATATTCTGCTACGGCAACTATTTGTTCATAAGATGCAGCATATGAAAAATTATATTTCTTTGGCAGTGATATAGCCGGTTCAAAGGAAACCACAGCCTGCATTGTCCGGTCAACTGTAATTTCTATGTCACTTGTCTGGGCAATCAATTGTGTTGGGGCAAAATACCCCTCAGGAACATCCCCTTCCATCTTTTCTGTAACGATCTGTTTTTCCTCCTCATCAGGTTCATCATCCATAATAGTAAGTGAATTGGCATCTATTCCAAGCCGACCTGCAATATCAATTAAAAACTCTCTCATTTCTCCAAAATCGGCACCTGAAACATTAAAATCCCCATCATATGATAACGAATTCTGATATACCGGCAGAACAGATAACTGTGACGTCTCACTCCACGGATTATTATTAATTAGTTCTGAAATATCATAAGCCATATATCCTTCAAATCCCATACCATCACTTGTATTTTCTGTGATAGAAAGCATTGGAAGTTTTTCTGTCTGCCTCGTATCTGACGTTTTCTGTGAAAGCAGCCAATTTCCAGTTAATACGACAAGCGACAGACAGGCAGCAGCAGCGATCCACTTCCAGTATTTCCCTGCAACAGAATAAATTTTGTGTAGTATAGCATTTTTTTGTGGCATCTCGCAACAACTTCGCAGGCTGTCTGTCTCATCAATAAACGTATCATTTAATAAATTTAATGCATCACTAATGTTTTCTTTCCTCATATCTCAAATCCCTCCCCTTTTAAGTAAATTTTTAACCCCTGCCTGGTGCGGTACAACATACTTTTAACCTTTGATTCACTAATATTGTGATAGGCGGCAATTTCTTTGATGGAATCCATATAATAATATCGTCCGACAAAAGTTGTACGTGCCTCTTTGGAAAGTGTGTCCAGATATGTGTTAATTGCATCTGCCAGCAGATGCAGTTCTACTTCCTGCTCCGTTGTGCCACCGGAAACGCATTCTTCCAATTCAGAAAGCGAAACAGCATATTCTGATGCCTGCCGTTTTACCCTGTGTCTTGTTCGGAAAATATCAATTGATAGCTGCCTTGTTATTTTACCCAAATAGGCCGAGAGGACACTCGGCTTGTGAGGCGGCATAGAATTCCATGCTTTCATGTAAGTGTCATTGACACTTTCTTTGCTGTCCTCCAAATCAAAAAGAATATTGTATGCTATTTTTAACAAATAACCCGCATACTTTTTCTCTGTTTCCCGGATGGCTGCTTCGTCCCGTTGCCAATACATCGCAACAATCCTGTCATCCTGCATAATCTCTCTCCTTCCGCTCATAAATTTTATTGTCCAAATGCCTTCACTATATATCCCGATAAAAATTTGTATTGGTTGCATGATTCTGTATAATATAATTATATTATCACATTACCGTGATTGAAATCCCCACAAATTTATGGTATGTTGTAGATGAGGTGATACCATGATAGAAAAATCAGTTCCCATTGGCATTGAATTTTACAAACAAATGATTGATAAAAATTATTATTACATTGATAAAACAATGATAATAAAAGAGCTTTTGGATAACCTGGCTTCGGTCAGCCTTTTTACCCGGCCGAGACGTTTCGGCAAAACACTTACTATGAATATGTTAAAAACATTCTTTGAAGATGAACGGGATTTGTATGGGAACAAAATAGATAACCACAGATTCTTTGAGGGAAAGAAAATTACCTTCTGCGGCGAGAAATATATGGAAAAAATGGAACAATACCCTGTGATTAGTTTGTCTCTAAAATCGGCAAAACAGCCAGAGTTTGAGATGGCATACAGGGCACTGCAAAATGAAATACGAGAGGAATTTCGCAGACATCAATATGTTTGTAGAAGCGCTCTGCTCTGTGAAGATGAGAAGGTTCAATTTAACCTTATTATGACAGGAAAAGCAGACTCTGCTGATTATGCAACAGCTTTTGTTTTTTTATCCAAATGTCTGAAAAAATACCATCACAAAAACGTTGTCATTCTGATTGATGAATATGACGTTCCCTTGGAGAATGCTAATTTCGCAAACTTTTATGACCAAATGGCAGCCTTTATCCGTTCTTTGTTTGAGTCTGCATTAAAGACAAACGAAAACCTGGAGTTTGCTGTGATTACCGGGTGCCTGCGAATAAGCCGGGAAAGTATTTTCACAGGACTAAATAACTTAAAAATTATTTCCATCCTCCGCAACGATTGTGCAGAATATTTTGGTTTTACACCAGAAGAAGTCCACCAAATGCTTGTAGATTATAATATGACGGACTGTGAAGAAGAGGTTCAAAGCTGGTATGATGGGTATCTGTTTGGTGAAACAGAAGTTTACAACCCATGGAGCGTGATTAATTATATTGACGAAAACCGGAATAAAACAAAAGTTTTTCCACAGCCCTACTGGTCTAACACCTCCTCCAACAGCATTGTACGGGATCTAATAGAAAATGCTGATTCCATTACCAGAAAAGAGATTGAGGACCTGGTTGCCGGTGGAACAATTGAAAAACCTGTCCATGAGGATATCACATATGAAAATGTACATGACTCCCAGGATAACCTTTGGAACTTTCTGTTTTTTACAGGATACCTAAAAAAAATTGCCCAGCGGCAGGAGCAAAGAACAAAGTATCTTACCATGGCGGTACCCAACGAAGAAGTTTTGTATATCTATGAAAATACAATACAGGAATGGTTGAAAGTAAAGGCAAAAAAGTCTGATTTTACAGAAATGTATTCTGCCATTTTAGCGGGGAATACCCAAATCATAGAAAGCTGCATAAAAAAACAACTCAGAGAAAGTATCAGCTTTATGGACAGTGCGGAAAATTTTTACCATGGCTTTTTATTGGGACTGCTGGGAGGACTGGAAGGCTACGAAAAGTTGTCTAACCGTGAAAGCGGAGAAGGCAGGTATGATATTGTATTGAAACCTTATGATGAACAGCATCCTGCTATTATTTTAGAAATAAAAAAAGCACAGCGTTTTACGGAAATGGAAAAAATGTGCCAAAAGGCGCTGCAACAGATTGAAAAGAAACATTATACAGCAGAACTTGAACAAGAAGGATATCCGATAATTAAAAAATATGGAATATGCTTTTGCAAGAAAAGCTGTATGGTGAAAATACAGGAATAAAATTGGAAAAAGCTTTTGAGGAAAAAAGTTTTCCCGACCAGCAAATCTATCACCCATCGGGAAAACTGTAATAAATCCTTTTCCTTCTTATTCTGTCTTTTTACTTATTGTAGTCCATTTTCCATATACTTTCTTTGTTTTATTATCCGCATCCTTATACGTCATATAAGCTCTGATACGAATGTAATATTTTTTCTTCGATTTCAGGCCCTTTTTCGTGTATGTTTTCTTTGACTTAGAAATGGATATTTTATTTGCTCCTTTAAAATTCCTCTTTGTACTGATTTGAATCTGGTATCCGGCAGCACCAGAGAGTTTTTCCCATGTCAGCTCCAATTTCTTTTTTTCTGCTTTTGCCCTGAATGATTTCACTTTTGATACGGTCGGGATTTTCACAGGTTGTGTCATATTCCATTTACTCTTATTAGCAGAAAATGTCTTACCGTATTTCCCTGTTACAGTCGCATTTAAGAAAGCTGTATTTCCTGTTGCTCCAATTATAATGTCTTCCCAATTCGTATTTGTTCCTGCATATTGAATGGTATTGATACCAGAATTTAAAAATGCATTAGCATAAACTATCAAAAGCGACTTTGGCAGGCTCAATGTCCTCAATGATGTACAGCCACTAAACGCATTTGACCTGATATACTGTACTGTGTCTGGCAATATTACACTGCTTAGTGATGTGCAGTCTTGGAAAAGCCCTTCTGAAACACTCTTGCATCCTGCATTTAACTCTGCTGACTGCAATGCTGTACATCCCTGAAATACATAAGCACCAAGCTCTGTTAGTGAATCCGGTAATGTTACCGTTTTCAAAGATGTGCATCCTACAAATGCATAACTGCCAATACTTTTTAACGATGACGGAAACGAAATCGTTTTTATAGTTGTAAGATTCTGAAATGCTTCTTCATCAATTCCTGTAACAGCATATCCATCAATGATTGACGGAATTACAATATTTTCGTCAAATGCTGTGTATTTTGTGATTGTTATGGTGGTCTTATCATCATTTAACTTGTAGCGAAAATGAGTTATAGGTGACTCCTGATCCGGATTATCCGGGGTTTCTGTCTGGTCTATATCATCCGAGTTACCGGGATCATCCGGGATTTCAGTATTAACTGGATTATCTGGCGTTTCAGTATTAACCGGATTATCCGGGGTTTCAGTATTAACCGGATTGTCTGGTG
>CANSYK010000122.1 GCA_947651225.1 uncultured bacterium
AATAACATGGCCCATGTTATGGAACAGGGACAGTATTTTCTCTTCCGTACAAAAGGTACCCCAGGCTAAAGACTGCGCATTTTCGAAAACCGAGGTACTTTATTTACCGTGCTTCATAGCAGTGTAATGTAGTATATAATTTTACGTTTTTTTCGGCAGATGTAAACCTGTCTGTTTGCCATGCCTCAAAAATTATATGAAGTATGATTTTGAGCTTTTACATCTTTCAGATTAGTCTACCAGCTACAAAAAACGGATACAAGTGCGAATGCTTGAAGGTATTCCTTAATTACATTATTTTAACTAAATGACATTGATATGTGAATAGTAACAAAAAATCGTTACATCACATATGTAGCCATATATTCTTCCTTTTGAAAATTCCAGGCATAATGTTTTATTTTCCTGCGCAGCGGATTCCATGCCAGGTATACCTGCATATTTTCATGATTGGCTCCACCGCATACAGGCAGTCCCCTGTGGTAATAATATGTTTCCTTTCCGCCATCCTTTGTTGTATATGTTGTTTCTCCGATTTTACTATGTTTATCTGCCCAAATCAGATATTTATAACAAAAAATACCATATTTCTTTTATAAAAATATTATTCCGCTTGTATGTACCTAATTCCCAATTATCCGACCCGTATATTATATTCAGAAATTTCGAGATTTTTAACTAAAATTATAATAACTTTTTGTCTTCTACTTTTTTATTTTAAATTTAACTGTTGTCTTATTTCCAGCAACATCTTTTGCAACCAGAGTATAATTTCCCTTTTTCGAAACCTTCTTTCCGGTTTTAATGTTCTTTCCATTTAAAGTAATAGACTTTACTCCGTTTTTATCTGTCACTTTAATGGTTACTGTTTTTTTATACAATTTATTCTTTTTCACCCCGGTAACTTTTGGAGCTGTTTTATCGATACGGAATGTAACAGAATACTGATTTCCAAGTTTATCCGTTGCGGCCAATGTATGTTTTCCTTCTTTCAAACGCCTAAAATAATAAGAATATTTAAAGTCACGGATATCTTCTATCGTCTCCCAATCCAGCTCCAGTTCATCCATAACATTCTTTCCATCAACTGTCACTTTAGCAATATCACTGCTATCAGAAATTTTAATAACTTTTTTACCATTATAGATTCCGTTCTTTTTGATGCCTTCAAGTACAGGGGCTTCCTTGTCCACTCCATAATAAAAACTCTTCTGTGTTCCATCCGAAGCTTTTAATAATAATTCATGCCTCCCTGTCTTTTCAGAAGAAACCGTCCCCTCTACAGCAATACCATTTAGAGTAGCCTGTACTCCGGCCGGAATGGTGTAAGTCACAGTATTTTTATAAAGCATTCCACTTTTTAAGCCATCTAAAGCAATATCATTTTCACAGTACGCATATACCTCTTTTAAAGTCTTTTCTGTCACAGGAACAGAAAAAGAAACTGTCTTTTTATCCTCTGAAAAAACAGCCCCTTCTGATGCTTTCACAACTGGGGTTGCAAAAGTTACTGTTAGCACCAGTTCACTGTCTTTCATATACTTTTGCAATAACTCATATTCTTCCTTGCTTGTGTAATCATCAAATAAATCATCTATCCCCATATCTTCGTTCATATCTTGTGAATCTGCTGTAATTAGTGCTTCAAAAGAAGTTTCTGTCAAACTGACATAATCTTTTGGATCTGTCTGCGGCAAAAGAATATCCTGGTAGAATCCCTTTAAATTAGAAGCCTGTAACAGCTCATTGTTCGATGGTGCCTGATAATATTCTTTTCCATCTCTGACAATAATTTTATAGCCTTCCTGCTGCATCATTGCATCGGCTTCCCGTTCTGAAATCTTTTCACCTGCCTCTTCTCCCAGTTCTAACATCTTTTGCTTGTCATATAAAACTTCTGCGGAAATTTTTACCGTCCCATCTGCCCCTACCTCAAAAGATTCCTCTATCCGCATACAGCCTGACAGCAATGCCACAGTCAAAAACATGCAGAATATTGTTTTCACCATTGTTTTCATGCGTCCTAATCCCCCTTATCTGCCCTTACAGGCATTTTTTTAGCCGTTACTAAACATCTCTTTTACAAAGCTTTTATTGACATATCATTTTTATTATAGCCCATATTCTGCTATTAGGAAAGAGGGATTTTGCACATTTTCCTTCTTGCAATCTTCCCCTATAAAAGGTATACTTATCTTATATGTATCTTTGCGTTAATGGCGCAGCTAATATACTATAAAACAACGCAGAAATGGAGAGTTATTCCTATGAAAAAGAAAAATATTGTAATTTCCTGCATCGCCGTTATTGCTATTGTTGGTATTTTTTTTATGTTTTACTGGGTAAAAAGAGTAAAACTTTATGACGATGATAGTATTACTGGAAATACCAGCGGAAATTTACTCAATGGAGGACTTTTTTGTGAACTGGACGACAAAATTTACTTTGCCAATCCTTATGACCAGAATATGCTGTATTCCATGAACAGTGACCTTACCAATGTAAGCAAGCTTTCAGATGACAATGTCAGTTACCTGAATGCGGCAGGCAATTATCTTTTTTATACCAAGAGAAATGATAAAAAAGACATTGATTCCGATTCCTTTATGGCATTAAAAAGTACCGGCCTGTATCGTACCAATTTAAAGGGCAAAAACATTGCCAGGCTGTATGATGACCCAACGCAGGTTGCCTGCCTTTTTGGCAATAATATCTACTACCAGCATTATGACCAGACAGAAGGGCTTCAATTGTATGCCGCTAAAATCGACGGTTCCTCTGATACACAGCTTTTAAAAGATGCCTGTGCACCATATGCCATTTCCAACCAGACCATTTACTTTACTGGTTACCGGACAGACCATTCGATTCATACCATGAGGATTGATGGCTCTGCTGATACCATTTTGCTGAATGGAAATTTCACTGCCCTGACCATTCAGGGAGATTATCTCTATTATATGGATATGGATGACAACTACTCTCTGAAACGGATATCTGTTAGTGGTGGTGAACCGGAAGCCCTGGTTTCAGAACGCCTAGCAACCTATAATGTCAGCGAAGATGGCAATACTGTATATTGTCAGGTTGACAATGGCACAGATAATGGAATCTATGAACTTGATTTAAATTCTAAATCATTAAATCTGGTAGTTTCCGGCGACTTCAATTACCTCCACCTGACAAGCAACTATCTGTTCTATGAAAGCTTTGACCAAAGTGCACTGTACATACTGGACTTGGCAACAAACCAGCCAGAAGAATGGAAATGGGAAAAATAGCAAGTTATCTCATTAGGAACTGTAAATAAATTATTTACAGTTCCTAAATTTTTATTGTCATAAATGCAAATCAAAAGGCAGCCTATTATGCTGCCTTAACGCTCCCTTAACTTCACAGCCGACACAATCTTTTCTAACTCTTCTGCCTGCCGCAATGATAACGCTGCTGTTTCATCCGTTTCCCTTGCAAGTCCCTGGTTTGTATCTGCAATTGCAAGAACCGTCTGAACCTCTTCTGATACCAATTCAATTACTTCTTTCTGTTCCATTGTAATACGTGTCATATTATCTGAAATTCCAGAAAAATCAGCCGCCGCTTCCTTGATTGTGAGGAAGGATTCTGCCGTTTCATTGGCCGTTCTGACCCCTTGTTCAATCGAAACACTTGCCTTGTCTATAATTTTTCCTGTCTTATCCAACGCTTCTGCTGTCTGATCAGATAAAACACGAATTTGCTGTGCTACTACCGCAAATCCTTTTCCCGCATCTCCTGCTCTTGCCGCTTCAATGGAAGCATTTAAAGCCAACAGGCTTGTCTGCGACGCAATCTCTTCTATTAACTGGCTAATTGTGATGATTTCTTGCATATCATCATGGATACTTTCCATCGTAACAAGCATATCATCCATCTGCCTTTTTCCCTCTTCCACACGCAGCTCAGCAACATCTGCACTTTGCTTCACATGCTTGGCATTTTCTGCTATTTCATCAATTTTCTGTGTAATCATGTCCATTTTCCCATTGAGCCTCTCTAATGCCTCTGTCTGTTTTGTTGAACCATTATAGAGCTTTTTGGAATACTCTGAAGTTTCAGACGAATTGCTGCTAACCGCCCCAGAAGCCTTACTAATACGATACATCGTGTCATTTAATGACATAGTAATCGAAGACAATGATTCTTTTATTGCCACAAAATCACCGTCAAACCGCCCTGTCACTTCCCCGGAATAATCCCCGGAAGAAAGTAGTCCCAGATATGCCGTAATATCATCAATATACGATGCAAGGCTTGCCACCGTTTTTGAAAGAGCCATCGTAAGCACTTTTGCTTCTACATTGTTGTCCGCAAGCACTACCTCTTCCTTTAAATCTCCGGCTGAAAGAGACGACAAACGCTTTGTTGCCACTGAAAGGGAATCCGAAATTTTACTTGCAATATTTACAATCATTTTTCTGACGCCAACCTGCAGTGCCACCACAATCGCAACACTAATCAGAATAGCCCACATTAAAATTCCCAAAAAATCATTCCCCGGTGCCGCAATCATCAATGTCCAATTTGTCCCCGCCACTGGTGAATACGCAATGAAATACTGTTGTACACCAAAAAACGCCGAACAGGAACCTGTCTGGGAATCCAGCATAGAGTCAAAAATTTGGTTATTCTTATGCGAACCATATAATTCATATATATTCTCTTGTTGTTCCATTGCCGATACATCCTTGTTAGCAACAATCTCCCCTTCTGCCTCTACAATGCAGGCAATTCCACCAGCTCCTATATTGATATTAGATAAAACATCATTTAACATATCATATTTATAACTTCCGACCAGATATACCTGTGGTTCTCCCTCCTCATTCAAAAGTGGATTCCCCACTAAAAGCTGCCAGATTCCATGATCATACTCTGGTTCACCAATTGTCAGATTCGATGTTTCTTCCAGATAGTGGTAATAACTCCAGTCCATAAGCGAAGACGGCGCCATCTCATCTCCATAAATTCTTTTTCCAGATAAATCATATGCCGCAATCCATACAAATTCAATACGCTGCTTATATTCATCCAGAATCTGCTGTTTCTGTTCACTTCCTACGGAATTGTCTGACAATTCCTTCCGCTGCGCCAGACTATCCATCCTGTCTGCCAGAAGATGCAAATTTGAACTGACATTCTGCGCTGAAGTCCTTGCTGTAACCTGAAGGCTGTCTTTGAGAACAGAAGCTGTAGACGCTAATGATGTTATAATCATCAGAACAATCAGTACCACTCCCAAAAGAACAGAAAGCATTGTCACATAATACACAATAATCTGCTTAATATTCCGTGTCTTATCTGCTGTTGTTTTCTTTTTCATTATCATCTATCCTTTACGCATTTTCACACTATTTTATAATAAATATGGAAAAATGACAACTACCTAAATAAAAAAGGTGCAAAGCCTTTCCTGGCTCGTAAATCCCTCGCCAGGAAAGGCTTTGCACCTTACTAACTATTTGCGCAATCTGCTCTTTATTCTTCGCCAGAATATTTTACATCTGTGTTTTTATCAGAATCTATTGCACTGTTTTTCTTTTTTTCTTCTGAATCCCTCTCCCTTATTGTTACTGAAATAGAACTTTCTTCCTCTTTGTCTTTCAAAGATTCCTTATTCTCTACTTCTATTGAATTTATCGTAACCTCAGAAGTATCATCAATTTCAATCCGGTAAGAACCATCTTCCTGTTTGATATAAGAAGATGGTTCTATCTTCTTACTGCTTCCATCAGGAGAAATAATTGTCAGGGTTATTTCCTTAATTCCCTTCGTAATCTTACCATCCGTTGCCGCATCAACAGTTACAACACCTCCGGCAAGCACAGCCACTACTGCTGCAGCTGCCGCAAGCCGTTTCAATCCTTTATATCTCATCCTCTTAACTCCCTTCTTCTGAAAAACGCAAAACTTAATCCGTTCAATTGTAGCCGCCTCGCTTTTGTCCTCTGCCAATCCGTCCTCTGGCACAAAATCCTGTACCAGATCGAATAAATTACGCTCCATATCCATAGCCTCTTCCCTCCAATTCCTTTTTTAAAAGTTTACGAATGCGATGCAAGGTCATTTTTACCTTTGATTGTGAAACCTGATATCGTTCTGCAATTTCGCGGACTTTCTCATAGTAATAATAATACCGGATAAAGATTTCCCGTTCCACAGCAGGAAGTTTAGAAAGAACCTCTTCGATAATCTGCATCTGCTCCTTTACCTCCATCTCCTCACACAGAAGATCTTCCTGCGCAGCTTCGGTTTCCTCCAAAGGAGATACCAGCTTATACTCACGCAATTTATTCCTTGCCATATTTCTTGCCATACCAATCAGATACGGCTTAAGAGGCTGGTCGTTTTCGACTTTGTCGATATTTGCCCAAAGTTTATAAAATATGTCCGATACTGTTTCCTCAATGTCCTCTGGCCGCATAAGGTCGCCAATAATATTTTTCACTATGGTATACACATAGCCTCCATATCGGTCAATCACCTCTAACAGCGCCTTTTGCTTTCCTTTTTTTAGCCTTTGCAGCAATTCTCCATCCTCCAAAATAATCACCTCGCCTCCTGATTGCATATCTGAAAATCATACTGCAGAATGTATTCCGCAAGAACAATTTTCAAACACACTTTGGAACGATAAGTTTGTACGTACGATTTATCATTCACTTATATATACACAGAAAATATTATTTTGGTCACAGATCATTATAATTTTCCTTGAAATGGAAAACTTAGGAACTGTAAATAAATTAAATGAACAAGCAAGTTGTTTCATTTAATTATTTACAGTTCCTTAGCTTTTCTTTTTCCTAAATAAGAAGATAACTCCAAAAACAGTCCTCTGTAAAAAAAGAGGCCGTTATTTTTCCAAAAGCCTTTGAAACTTTTTTTCCATGCGCACAAAAACGGTATACCGTACAAATTAATGTTTTCCACTTCTCTTTTGTAAGATTCTCTCCATTGGCATATACACAAAAAGCAATGGTACGAAGTAAAAAAAGTTCCCCGGATGCCTGTCTATAACAAACTTCTACAGATTCTTTAAGAAATTCAATTTTCCGGCTCAAAAGCCGATATACCATATAATTTTCCCGAAGCGTATTCCACACAGAATACGTACTTTTGATAAATCCTTTTGTCTGATTTGAAATATCCTGCTCGAACACCTGAAAAAAAGACAGCAAGCTATTTCCCTCCTGATACTGTAACACAATATCTAAGACACTGCTTGCCATCTTTCCAAAACAGCCATACAATAAATCTTCATTACTTTTTTGTTCAAAAACCCCATTTGCCCATTCCCTGTTTTTTTCATAGAAATCCCACACTTTTTTCAAAACAGCGATCTCTTTTACTTCAACCTTTTCCCACTGTCCGAAAACTTTTGACGCTTCCAGCGCACTCTCCTGTTTCGTTCCCTTTTTGCTGCTTTTTTGCCAGAACACATTGCTGCCCAGAAGAAACTCTGCCACCACCGGACAGGACGCTGCCATTGACAAGTACAGCGTCCCATCTATCTGATTCATCAGTCGTGGATATTTCCGGCAAGTATTACAGAGTGCTTTTTCTTCCGTATTACGCTGAATCCGACATAGGTTGTCTTTATCTAACATGGAACATCTGCCATCTTCTTTATTTAGAAAATAATACCTTCCATTCTTTTTTCTGATGTGGGAAAGAATGTCCTCACGCAGCCAATATGGTTCTATTGCTAAAAAACGCTCATAATCTTTTTTATCCACTAAAATCTGCCAGCCAGCACAACAAGTAGAAGTACATTTTCCAGCAAGACATGCAAAAGAAAAATATATTCCAAGCATTATCGTTTCCATTAAAATAAAATCTCCGATTTGTGCTTTAATAGCTTTGCCCCTCTTGTAATTACCAAAGCTCCCACTGCAATGCCCGAAACAATCATCAAAATTCCAAGTACAATATTAAATGCGCCAACTGATTTCATCGCCTTATATACTTTTTCCATTTCCTGCTACCTCCAATCAAAATTTATCTCACTATTTATTCCCCCAAAGCAACGGGTCAAGCACTAATATTTCTTATTTTACACCATATTCTTCATAATACGCATCAATTGCGCTTTTTAACTTATCATCAATCAAAATCCTGCCCTTACATTCCTTATTATAAAGACATTCCACGACCTCTTCCATCGTCACAATTGCATTTGCCGGGAACCCATATTTTTTCTGAATCTCCTCTAATGCACTGGCATTGGAATCAAGGCCACGTTCCATACGGTTCAAAGAAACCATCAGCCCTACAATTTCTACATCGCCCTGTTCCTTTATAATCGGGAATGTCTCTTCAATCGATTTCCCAGAAGTCGTGACATCTTCAATAATTACTACCCTGTCACCATCTTTCATTTTTGCTCCCAGTAAAATGCCTGTATCGCCATGATCCTTGATTTCCTTGCGGTTTGAACAATACTTGATTTCCTTTCCATACAATTCGCTAAAAGCAATTGTCGTTGCTACACTAAGAGGAATTCCTTTGTAAGCAGGCCCAAACAATACATCGAAGTCCTCACCATAATGCTCGTGGATTGCTTTTGCATAATATTGTCCCAGCCTGCCAAGCTGTAAACCTGTTACATAGGCTCCTGCATTCATAAAAAAGGGGGATTTTCTGCCGCTTTTTAAAGTAAACTCACCAAATTTTAATACATCACTTTCTACCATAAACTCAATAAATTCTTTTTTGTACTGCTCCATTTTACTAAAACCTCCTTAATTTATGGGCTTTTCAGCTATTGTTTCTTTACTATTTTCTTCCTACTGTGCCAATTCCAAGCAGATACTGTCTTTAATGGCACCCCTGCCTCCAAATATCTTGTCGCAAAAGTATGTCTGTAACAGCCTTTTTAGTTAAAGGTATGTCACACAATCCTTTATGTGTTTTTGCAGGATGTAACTCAAATACATATTTTCCTTCTACATTTGAAAAACTTGTACAGCAAATCATAAAAGATATGTATAGATATAATATCTAGTATAACACCAGTACATGTTTCTTTCAACCCATAAATCAACCTGTTAATATTATTTATATATTTACTTATTTGCCTATTTATATATTTTAGTTTCATTAAATCATATGTTCAAACAGATTGTCTATCAATCTTGCAGCCAGAAGTGTAAGAACCAGTTTAATGTCTACAAATCAAGGGAAAAGAAAAAAGGAAACAAAAGAGATGATTGAAAATAGAAATGTAAATATCATAACCGATGCGGATGGTAAAAAGCTGGTCTTGATTAATGATATCCGTTTCAAGGGCAAACGTCAGATTGACTGAATTAACGTAAAGCAGTATCTCAAAGGATATGTCGGGGACTATTACGAGATTGAGGAAAATGCGGAACGTATTTATATCGGAAATGAACTTCCTGAAGAATATACGGAATCAGAAAGCCGTAAAAGCCTTATGGGTGCAAATGCAAAAGCGAAGGCAAATGCCGCTACTGCGATACCGGAGCTGATCCAGATAGAATAATAAGCCATTTTTCAATTCCTGTCAATCCTCACAATTTTGATTTTTTCAGAATACCGGTGGATTTACATTAATTTACGAATGATTTAAGAGTATGTTTGAAAAGAGGCATATCTGTTCAACAAACACAATACCTTTAATTTTTGGCCTTGAACGAACTGAATGTATAAGGGAGAGAGGGTACTTTTCACTCCCATCGGGTGTGTAGAATAAACTGTGTATTTATCACAGAAAATTCGACACACCACTT
>CANSYK010000123.1 GCA_947651225.1 uncultured bacterium
TTATGTAATTTCTTGACTCTATAATACCTAAGTTTAGGAAGTTACGGATTAAATGCTGTCTGGGGAGACGATTCTTATGTGATAGACCGTATTGTTGACAGCTATATCAGAAACCTGCGAAAAAAATTGGAACTTGATTGTATTGTCACAGTGAAAGGAATTGGATATAAATTGGAGGTGGACGCATGAGAAAGCTGAAACTTTTCCCAAAAACCTTTTTATATACATTTAGTCTGATGATTATAATTGTGGCAGTTTCCCACTTACTTATTTATAGTCTGCTTCCAGTGGTATATAATTTTCGTCAGCGGAACGAATTGGAAAACGATGTAGCAAACTTGTGTGAAGAAATAGCGAATACTCCAAATTCGGAAAGACTTTCATTAGTGACAAAATTTGCTGGGAAATGGTGGGCTGATGTTTCAGTATGCTATGGTGGCTATACCTATGTAATGAATTTACTGAATGCAGGTGAATCAGAGCTTTTGAATTCTTCTGACACTACGGAAGTGGTGAACATCATTGCGGAAGAAACAGATGGAAAGATAAAAATATCACTGTCCCAGAATCCAAGAGGCAATACAGATTTCTTTTATGTGGAAAGGATATTGCCGAATGAAAACGGATATGTAAAAGCCACGGTATCAAGACAGCAAATTGAGGATGCGGTCAGTACAGTTATTGTTATTCTACCTATTACAGCATTTTTATGTACGCTTATTTCAATATTGTCTGCTTTGGCATATTCCCATATGCTCACAAAGCCAATCAAACAGATTTCAAGTACAACAAAGCAGATGCAGGAATTGACATCGGATGTCCATTGTGAAATCCATACCCATGATGAAATAGAAGCATTGGCAGATAATGTAAACAACCTGTATGATAATCTGCTCAAAGCAATTCATGACTTGGAGCAGGAAATCCACAAAGTAGAAGAAATGGAAGTACAAAAAACAAACTTGCTTCGCTCTGCTTCCCATGAATTGAAAACGCCCGTTACTGCCGTAAACGTGATGTTGGAAAATATGATTTTGAATGTGGGGAAATACAAAGACCATAGCGTGTATTTGCCAAAGTGCAAAATTCTGATGGAGCAATTGGCGGCAATGATTCGGGAAATTCTGGACGTATCAAAGTTTGAAAAGCCACAGGATGGAGAGGATGAAGAAATCGACTTATCCAAACTGATTCCACAGGTGATTTCGCCTTATGTGATTATTGCCAAGTCGAAAGGGATTTGTATAGAAACGGATACTTACGAAAAACTTTTGATATGCTATCCTCTCCCTATGATAAAAAAAGTAATCTCTAACCTACTGGCTAACGCCGTTTCCTATACATCCAAGGGAGGCAGTATTAGAATTTATATAGAGAATCAAAATCTGATTTTCGAGAACGAATGTGTCCCGATTCCCCAGAAATATCTAACCCACATCTTTGAACCGTTCTACCGCCCAGAGTACGGAAGCAGCCCAGATAAGGGTGGAAATGGATTAGGTTTATATATTGTTGATACAATCCTAAAAACCTTGCAGATTCCTTATATGTTTGCAGCCATAGAGGATAACAGCGGAATGCGTTTCACAATAGAATTTTAGATAGCTTGAAAGTTGCCTGTACAGAAAGCAGGCAGCTTTTTTTCTGCAATTTCATACGCCATTCATATTAGAATGATACCCCAATCACATGAGAGGGATAGAATCTATGGGTATCAAGCGAAAGGAGGAACTGTTTTGAACGTCTACAAGAGAGCATTACTTTATGTCATTAGTGTGGAGGTAACCATATAAAAAGAGTGCTTGAAGGCTTTCCGGTTGGGGAGCCTTTTTGCTGTGCAGAAGTAGTGACAAATAGTTCAGAAAAGGTTATAATAAGTTATCTGATTTGTGAAACAAGTAAACAGGCAGAGGCAGATACTATGGTGAAAAACAATATAGAAGTGGATGTAAAAGTAAAATGCATTGAGAATGAAACTACCCAGGCACAGCTTGCCGGGGATATTGGGACTACAAAATCCTATGTCAACCGTATCATTAAAAAGCAGGAAGGTGTAGTCAACAAGACCTTTGTGCAGATGATGGAGGCATTGGGATATGACATAGAGCTCACCTATGTAAAAAGAGAAAAATGTTAAGGGGACATTATTATGGGTAGCAAGATTACAGGAAAAGAGTATCCTTTAAGTAAGATATTCAGCGAAGAATTTGATTATTATATTCCGGCATACCAAAGACCCTATGCATGGACGGAAGAAGAGACGGAAACATTATTTGACGATCTATTGGACTTTTTTCAGACAGAACAGGCAGATAATTATTTTCTGGGGAGCATCGTTTTGATTAAAGATGATGATAAGCCTCATGCAGATGTAATAGACGGGCAGCAGAGGCTTACAACGCTGACGATTTTATTTGCGGTTGTCGCCTCTTATCTGACGGGGGATAACAGGAGCAACTGTTATAAATATCTCCGGGAGCCGGGAAATGAACTGGAAGGCCTTGCGCCTTTGCCAAGGCTCCATCTCCGGCAAAAGGATCAGGATTTCTTTCATAAATATATACAGAATGTAAAGCTGGCTGAGCTTGCGGCATTGGATGCGGAAAGCTTGCCAAATGAATCGCAGCAGCATATAAAGACGAATTGTGCGCTGTTCATAAAAAAGATGGATGCGGTTTTCGGGAGGGATGAGAAAAAGGTTACTGAATTCTGCAGATTTCTGGTGACAAGATGTTATCTTGTGGCAGTCTATTCGCCAAGCCAGCAGTCGGCATTCCGGGTGTTTTCTGTTATGAACAGCAGGGGATTAAATTTGATGCCGGTAGATATCATAAAATCAGATATCATTGGGCAGATACCGGAAAAGGAACAGCAGTATTATACGGATAAGTGGGAAGACCTGGAGGTGCAGACCTCCCGTTCCGGATTCAATGAAGTATTCACTCATACAAGCATGATTTTTGCAAAGGCGAAAGCAAAACAGAATCTTTTGGAAGAATTTCGGGAAACTGTACTGACAAAAGTCACCCCAAAAGAATTGATTAACGATATCTTGGAACCATACGCAGAGGCATATACAATACTGACCAATAAGAAATATGTCGCTGTAAAAAATGCGGAACAGGTAAACCAATATTTGTTTTGGCTGAATAAAGTCGGCAATTCAGACTGGATGCCTTCGGCCATCAGGTTTATGGCTGAACATAAAAATGACCCAGATTATGTGCTTTGGTTTATGGAAAGGCTTGAAAGGCTGGCATCGTTCCTCCACATTACGGCAAAAGATATAAACCGCCGTATTGAAAGATACAAACTGCTGCTGGAGGAGATGGAAATCAATCCTGACCATAGCATGGATGACCCGTTATCGTCAATAGAACTGTCAAATGGGGAAAGGAAAGAGTTTGCAGATGCACTGAATGGGGAAATATACAGGCTTACAGGAATACGGCGGAATTATGTTATATTAAGGCTGAATGCGTTTGTGAGCGACGGGGCTGCTAAATTTGATCTTGAGCCGAACATCCTTACGATTGAGCATGTCCTTCCGCAAACTGTCAGGCTAGGGTCTGAATGGGAGAAACTGTGGCCAGACACGGCAGTGCGTGAGCAGTGGCTCAACCGGATTGCCAACCTTATACCTTTGACCAGGAAGAAAAACTCAGAGGCACAGAATTATGATTTTGATAAAAAGAAGGAGATTTATTTTAAAGGGAAGAACGGAACTACCACCTATCCTTTGGCAACGCAGGTGCTGAGTGAAAAAACATGGACTCCCGAAATCGTAGAGTCAAGGCAGGAAGAACTTATGAATAAGTTTATAGAATGCTGGAGACTTCAATATGCAGCAGATACAGAAAAGAAAGATGCTTTGGAAGATGATACGGCACTGTTTTATATTTCAAATAAAAGGGGAGCGGATTCAACCGGCTATCCGACAGAGGGTGGTTTCGTCGTAAAGGCAGGCAGCAAGATGTCTGATGCGGTTGTCGAAAAATTTGAGATAAATTATCCCAATGCATATAAGCTCCGTGGGAACCTTTGCAGGGACGGCATCATTGTTGGCGGCATTTTTCAATCCGATTATGAGTTTGACAGTATTTCCCTGGCGGCTTCACTTATCCTCGGAAGGAATGCCAGAGGGCAAAAGGAATGGGTTGACAGTGCTGGAATCCCATATGATGAAACAGCAGAGGCAGATGGAAATACTGGGGAATTCAATATTAATGATGAAAGTACATATGGCGTGCTGAAAGTGGGAACATTGGCATTTGAATTGTTCAAAAAGATATTTGAGACAGGCAGTATCACGGATGAGGAGATAGAAAAGTTAAAGGAAAAAGAATATTCCAAACAATTGTTCAGCAAAACAGATTATCCTATTCTGGCAGATAACAGGGAAGATAACCGTGGAAAAAGTAATGTTATCAGATACAGGAAAGAGCCAATCCTTTACAAAGGGAAGAATATCTATTTTACCACACAGTGGTTTGCAGGCAACAGAAACGACGTGATTGCCTGGTATCGCAAGCATTTGTGATTTTTGAACTGACCAGTAAAAATAACAAAGATAAAAACGCAACGTGCATCCGTTGGATGTGCCAGAGCCGGTAGCCTGGCCGTCCTGCCGTCTGCAGGGTAAGTAACCTGCCCTCCTGGGTTGTCCGTTCTTTGTTCATAACATTCATTTTAGGAGGGATTGTCATGGACAAAGCAACAGGAAGGCTGACAGTATTTTTTGAAGACCCGTTTTGGATTGATGTATTTGAGAGGACTGAGAGCAGCAGGCTATCGGCTGCAAAGGTGACTTTTGGTGCAGAACCAAAAGATTATGAGATTTATGATTTTGTTTTAAACCATTATTATGATCTGCAGTTTAGTCCGGCTGTGGATGCCGTTATGAAAACGACAAAGAAAAATCCAAAGCGTGTACAGCGGGATGTAAAAAACAGATGAAAAATGTCGGGATTGGAATAAAATCCCAGTAGGCATTAAAACTGCAGCAGGAGCAGATAAAAACGGAACGAAAGAGCAGAAGCCGTAAGCAGAAAAAAGCTGATGTCCAGCGGCAGTTTGAACTGAAACAGCAGAAGAAAAAGGATAAGCACCGGGGCAGATAATACTCTTGCGCTATTTCGGACTGGGAGGTAATGTGATGAAAAGCAGTCGGATTAATAATTGGATGCTAAACCATTGGCCTGAAAATAAAATATTGGATGCGGCGTTTCATGTGGTCTGGGAAAAAGAATAATTCCAATATTCCTTTTGGTGTTTTGCCCGATGGGTTGCGGCAGTTTCTAAATAGGAAACATTATTGGAAAGGTGGAAAGCGATAATATGAATATACCATCAAAACGATGAACCCTTTTCTGTAAATGCCGGGTGCAAAATGCACCATGCGTGTTCATCGTTTTAAGAGTATAAAATTTCAAAAGTTTACATTGTATCATTTTTGTTCGGGCAACGGACCCTTGTTGCGGTTCGGGAGGTATGTTTGTTCAGTCCATTAAGTTTGTGGAAGCTCATAGTGGAAATAAGAAAAATGTTTCGGTCTATGGGCAGGAATATACAAACACTACGTATAAACTGGCTAAGATGAATCTGGCTATCCGTGGTATTTCCGCTAATCTTGGAGAAATGGCGGCAAACACGTTTACTAATGACCAGCACAAAGACCTTAAAGCAGATTACATTATGGCAAATCCGCCGTTTAATCAAAAAGAGTGGAGAGCGATGAATGAATTAACAGACGACCCTCGGTGGGGAGGCTATGAAGTTCCGCCTACAAGTAATGCGAATTATGGATGGATTTTACATATGGTTTCCAAACTTTCGCAAAATGGAGTTGCAGGATTTCTTCTTGCAAATGGAGCATTGTCTGATGACGGTACGGAGTTGAAAATTAGGTAGCAGCTTATAAAAAATAATCTTGTGGAAGCAATTATCATTTTACCAAGAAGCCTTTTTTATACTACGGATATCAGTGTTACGCTTTGGATATTAAACCGAAATAAAAAAGCACGTGTAGTTGAACCAAATGGACAAGTAAAGAAGTATCGTAATCGTGAAAATGAAATTCTTTTTATGGATTTGCGGCAAATGGGTAGTCCTTATGAAAAGAAATATATTGAATTAACTGATGAAGATAGAGCCAAAGTTACAACAGTGTATCATAACTGGCAGCAGGAGGGGTATGAAGAAACATATGAAAATGTACCTGAGTTTTGCTATTCTGCATCCAAAGAGGAAGTAGAGGAAAAAGGTTTTACACTTGTGCCGAGCAGATATATTGAATTTGTCAATCGTGATGAAAATGTTGATTTTGATACCAAGATGAAAACACTACAATCAGAGTTAAAAGAGCTTTTAACTGCGGAAGAAAAATCAAAGGAAGATTTGCTTTCTGTGTTTAAGGAGTTAGGGTATGAAATCAAATTATGATATTTTGGGAAATTATATTCGTTTGGTTGATGTCCGCAATAAGGAAGAAACTACAGATAGAGTAGTGGGCATTAATATTAATAAGTGTTTTATGCCATCCGTGGCTAATATTATAGGAACAGATTTGAGTAACTATAAATTAATTACAAGGGGGAAATTTGCATGTAATCCAATGCACGTTGGACGTGACGAAAAATTGCCGATAGCGTTGTATGCCGATGATAAGCCATCATTAGTTTCTCCGGCATATTTTATGTTTGAGATTAAGGAGAAGCGATTTCTTAATGAAGAGTACTTAATGATGTGGTTTCGCAGACCGGAGTTTGATAGAGTGTGTTGGTTAAAAACGGATGGAAGTGTTAGAGGTGGTATTTCATGGGACGATATATGTAGGTTAGAAGTACCTGTGCTGCCGATGGAGAAACAGCTCGAAATAGTTGGAAACTATCAGGTAATAACGGATAGGATTGCCTTGAAGCAACGGATAAATGATAATTGTCCATCGTAGCATCGTCAGGTATAATCACCGGAACTGATTGGATGTTGTACATCGGTAGTTTAGGTTGTGCAGCTCCTACCAGCAACGGGTCGATGCCTCCGTTTTTGCGGAGATATTGCCAATAACAGTAAAGGTATTCCGCTGTTATACCATTGTAGTTTGTCAACTTAACACAATTTTCGGTCAGGTTTGCTCCATCAAGAGTTTCACCAATGATTGCAATTTCTCCAGATGTGATACCAACAATGGCAATTATTACATCTCCAGAGGCAACAGTGTAATTTCTTATATAAGCGAATACATCTTCACCTATATATTCAAAATCCTCGGTGAGTTCAAGATATTTTCCTTGGTACATATCACGAATTCTGACATATGGATGGGATGTGATATCGCTTACAAACTCACATTCAGCTGGAAGACGCTTGCCGCCTCTGATTTGGCAGACATCTGAGAGCATCGCCTTCTTCCACCCATTTGGAAGAGGCAAAGCACCGGCATAATACTCGGCAAAGTAATCTTCAAAAACTGCTTGAGCAGTCGCTTCTAAATTATCATTTATAAGCAATGTAAAAAGAGTGTGTATGTATCAGGCTAGAGAATATTTGAGCGAAAATAGTTGTTTTCTTGAGAATAGGAGAATTATATTATGACAGGTACTGAACTCAACAATTACATAAAACATTATCTTGAGAAAGACAAGACACATACAGCTATTATGTTGACAGGAGAATGGGGGTCAGGGAAAACATATTATATAGAAAATGAACTTATTCCCTTTTTGACAGAGGGTAAAAAGAATAGATGTGTTGTCGTATCGCTATATGGGATTGAGAGTATTTCCGATATAAGTAAGAGTATATATATGGAATTGAGAATAAAAGCGTTGGAGAAAAAATCGGAAGCGATGGCAACCGGGAAACTTTTGACTAAAACAATAGTTAAGGGAGCGATAGGAATATTAGGAATTGATGCTAATTTATCAGAAGATGATTTTCGCAATTTGTATGAGTCTGTTGATTTAAGTGGGAAGCTATTGGTTTTTGAGGATTTGGAACGGAGCCATATAGATTTAATAAACTTATTGGGATATATTAATAATCTTGTGGAGCGTGATGGGGTTAAGGTACTTCTTGTCGCAAATGAAAATGAAATATTAAATAAAGAGCCAGAAAAATTCTATTTTAATTTTACAGGATTATTTTCTCATTCGAAAGAAGATAATGAAAATAAAAATTCAGAAAGTGTACGAAGATACTTAAAAATAAAAGAGAAAACAATTAGTGATACTGTTTATTTTGAAAGTGATTATTGCAAGAGTGTAGAAAATATAGTGACCGTTTTTAAGAATGAAAAATTAGATTCAATTATGGACAAAAATACTATTGAGGTGCTTGCAGTAATGGTTAAGGGGAATTGTCATAAAAATCTCCGTACGTTCATATTTGCAACTCAGAAAACAGTAGATATATTTGATAAAATAGAAGATGATTATGGAAAAGATTTTTTGAAATGTATTTATTTTGGAATTGTTTGCTTTTCGGCAAAAATTAAGGAGGAAGATTTCCCGGCATGGAATGGCACCGAGTTTTTGTCTGTCTTGCTTGGAACCAATCAATATCCTTTATTTAAGTTTTGTTACGACTTTATAAGACTGCAAAAAATCAACACAGATAAAATCAAAGATACGAGTGATGCGTATAACAAATTGAAACTATATGATAGAAAAGCGGAACAATACGATGAAGATTTGCAAAAGATTTATAGCTATTATGAAAGAACTGAAATCGAAGTGTGGGATGCTTTGAAAAGTATAGAAAAACGGTTAATGATTCCAAATGATATAGGTTTTTATAATTATGGTAAATTGGCAGCATATCTTATAATGATAAGTCATGTTATAGAATTTGATTATACACAGTGTAAGGAGCGTATGGTTAGAAATATTAAGGGGAAAGGGAATATTATTGATTCTGGTTTGTTGTTTCTGTCAGATTACAATTTAGATGAAGAAGAAAAAAAGGAATTAGATAATTTTATTGAACAGTTGTCTGTGTCTATGAACGATAGAAGTACTCTTAATGATTTTTCATATAAGCCAGAAGATATAAACGGTTTGTGCAATAAAGTAATAGGGGAAAAAGATAAAATTAACAGTAGCCATGAATTTATCAGTAGATTTGACACGGACAAGCTTGTAGAAATGTTGTTTAGTTCATCGGCAAAACAAATTAGTGTGTTTAGGGATGTATTATTTGCGGTATATAGATATGCAAGTAAAATTGATTTTATTGAAACCAACATAGACACAATGAAAACTGTTATAGAATTAATTCAAAAAAGAGTGGAATCTCAGGATTATGATATAGATAAAATTCAAGTGCTACAGCTTAAATACCTTTGCAGTAATTTGAAAACTTTCATATCACAGATGTCATAGGGTCAGGCATTTTAATATCTGTGTAGAATACTTAGAAATAAAGGAGTAAAATCATGGCGAATTTCAATGAACATGCATTAGAAATGTCTATTATGGAGTTGTTCAAGGACGAGGAATATGTACATGTGAACGGCAGACAAATACATAGGCATAAATCGTTAAGGAAAGAATCGAAGGTGGTGCAAACGAAAAAGCAGCTTTGATC
>CANSYK010000124.1 GCA_947651225.1 uncultured bacterium
TCTTATGCAGAAATTTTGCCATTTTGCGTCAAAAAATATTTATAAGTGGCCTAAAGTAATATATCTTTCACTACTATTACTTTGGCCGTTAAAACTCGACAAATAGTATAGCTTTTTAGGAAAGTTTCTGCTATCCTATTAATATGAAAACAATTAATTTAGTGACGGTATCACCTGAAACAAGGAGAATCATCAAGGAACAGGTAATATCGCTAATAAAAAAAGGAAAAAAGCAGATTGAAATTGCAGAAACAGTTGGCATTTCACCACAGGCAGTAAAAAAAATTTCCAGTGCGTATAAAAAGGCGGGCACGGCATGTCTTAAGGAAAAAAAGCGCGGACGCAAACTTGGCGAGAAACGCCTGCTGACCTCTGCACAGGAAAAGGAAATTTATCATATCCTGATTGACAAATCACCTGACCAGATGAAATTAAGCTTTACGCTCTGGACACGTGCGGCAGTATGCCGGCTAGTCCGGGAGAAATATGGGATTACAATAACACAGAGAAACATGGGCGAATACCTGAAAAGGTGGGGATGACATGCTGGCGTCCTACAAAAAAAGCATATTTTCAGGATAATGTAAAATTAAATGCTTTTATGCACGAAACATATCCAGCAATTGTAAAGGAAGCGAAGCAGGAGGATGCCGTAATCTACCGGGGGGGGTGATGAAACCGGAATTAACAACCGGGCATACCATGCCGCAGGATTTGCGCCAAAAGGGCAATCCCCGACTGCCCCATCCTTTTCAAAAGTTGAGACGATAAATATGATTTCGGCAATCAGCAATCAGGGAAGCCGCCATTTTTTATGTTATGAAGAAAACATGACACAGCAAAGATTTATAGACTTTATGGAGCGTCTTATCAAAGATACTGACAGAAAAGTCCTATTTATCGTGGATAATCTGAAGGCGCATCATGGCAGGATAGTCAGAGGCTGGCTGTCAGAGCATAAGGATGAGATGGAACTGTTTTTCACATCGCCATATTCACCGGAAATAAATCCTGACGAATATTTAAACCACAGCCTGAAACAGAATATCCATAGCGGCATAATTCCTCATACAAAAGAGCAGATATGCAGGAAAACAGAAAAATTTATGCTTGAATTACAAACATGCAGAGAAAAAGTATCCTGCTATTTTCAGTATAAACAGTTGGAATATATTAAAATGTATGGCTATTAGAAATGTCGACTTATAATAGCTGAAGTAATATATATGTCTTTGGATATGGATGCAGAGGTTGGTTTTCCTGATAAATTGGTACAATGAATTTCGATTTTCATTGGGAGGTACAGTTATGCTATATAATATTGGTGATATACTTGTATGTAAAAATATTGTTAATACTCAATGTTTGGAAATGACTAATCCTTGTTTTGATGTTAAATCAGGTGATAGATATAAAGTTACTGATAAAGATGATTTTCCAGACGATCATCATTGTCATTGGTACGAGCTTACATCGGAAAAAGATACGAGTATTGTATTAAATGCTTGGAATGATGAAGACCATATGATAATAGATGATAAATTTGAAAAGGCATAAGTTAAGCATATAGAAATTGATAGATATGTGAAGTTGATTGAAGATAAATATGTTGAATTAGAAAATGATGCAGCAGGGGTATCAATATTTGTCTGTCTCAATCTCTAGTTTTTTCATTCCCATGTTCCCCTACTGTTGCAACATAAAATCCCCCTGTCCAAAATTCTCCTCCCCACAATTTCTTCTTTACATTCGGACAAAAGTTTCTTACGCTGCAAGCAGCGGGGAATGTACCCTAAAGTCATTCAAAAAAATAAAAGTGAATTATTTTAAATCGTCTAAAATTTCTTGTGCTTTTTTCTCAGACAGATATTTGACCTTGGTAATTTTATTTTTGCTGTTTCTGATAACCTTTATATCCACTTTCCCTTTCTTATCATAGCTGAAATTTTTAAAGGAACGGTCTTTTCTTGTGTCCATAAGGATGCGGATGCGCTTATTTTTATAATAATAAACACCATTTTTTATCGTAATATTCCACTTGGCGTACTCTTTTTCCTGTTTGTCTGTTTTAAAGTCGTTCGTATCGCCTCGCTGTACCTTACGAGCCACATTAATAATTGCATTGGCTTCTTTTTTGGTAAGCCATCCTTTGTTTTGAAAATGCTTACAATCTTTTTTGATTTTACTACTGAGTTTTTTATTGACATAATAGCTGTCAAAACTGACATAGGCGTCCGGCCAGACTGCACCAAAAGTCACTCCGTAATCCGGTCCGGTTGAACCGGGTATGTCTTTTTCCCCTGCATTATCAAAAAGGATAAAATATTCTCCATTTTTATATACAACAGAATGAGGTGCCTGTGTAGAATTGGACGTTGATGTTTTTGTTTTAGACGTGTCCGTTGCAGCAACATTCTGTTTTGTTGCTGCATATACTCCTACATAAGATGAGCAAACAAATAGTATTATTGCTAAAGAAAACATTGTTATGTAAGTAACTTTTGATATTTTTTTGAAATTCATAATTGCATCCAACCTTTCTTTTAATTTTATTTTGCTATCGCTAAATGCGATAGGCGATATAGGCAATTTGCATTTTACGTTTCTTCCTGCCGCCCGCAATAAAGTATCTCCATAGGCATATCGCCCCTCCTTATCTAAGTCCCATATCACCGCCTCATCACACGAAAGCTCACAAGCCCTGTTTATACTCCGTTCCATCATGTACAAAAGAGGATTAAACCAATGTATGCAGACAGCAATCTGTATCAGCCATTTATACAAAATATCTCTCCTTCTATAATGTACCAACTCATGTGAAATAGTATGCCGAAACTCCAAAACCGTCATTTGAGTTGTGGAAAGGATAATACAGGGATTGAATAAGCCAATCATAATAGGAGATCTTATCATGTTGTTTACAGAAAGCGTCATTCTGCTCTTGACATGATTTTCCTCCAGCAATTTATTAAATTCTTCCAACAAAACAATATCTTGTACCTCTTTACTCCCCGCACAAATATATTGCAAATTTTTTTCGTATGTTATTATTCTCCTTACAAATAGAATAATTGCAGGCAACAACCAGATAAGCCATAAATATTGCCGGACAATATCTGATAAAACATACGTTTTCCCTGTCATTTCTTTGTTAGATACTTCATCCACAGTTTCATCTGTTATTTCATAATTGGTTTCCGATGATTGTATATTGCCTGTTTCATCTTCTGTATTCTTCGACTGGATAACATTTATTTTGAAGCCTTCCATTGGCGTTTGCTCATTCTGCAATCCTTCCAAGGAAGAATTATCTATACCACTAATTGGTGGCTTTGCAGATTGGAACAACTCATTCATCAAATTTTGTTGTGGAGCAAAAGGAAGTAAAAGTCGGATAATGGCTATCATCCAAATATAGTACTGCCATTGTCTGCAAAGCTTTTTTTCAAACAACAGTAATACAAGATACAGCATGATAATCACGATTCCACCAGACAGCGACAATGATAAAATGACCTCTAACACTTCGTTCATTTTTTATCTTTTCCCTCCTCCCAATACTTTTTTAGTTCTTCATATTCTTCTGGTGAAAGCAATGAGCCTTGAATCAAGGTACAAACAAGTCCTTTGGCATCTCCTTCATAAACCCTGTCAAGCAAGCTCTGCGTCCGCACCTTTTTGTACTGTTCTTCTGATATGATTGCTATGTATTGATTCCTGCGGCCAATTTTTTGCACCCTTAAAAAACCTTTGTTTACCAATCTCGAGAGTAGCGTAATAATCGTATTTTTTGTCCATGACAGTCCCTTTTTTTCTAAAGCCTCCACGATTTCTGCATACATTGCCTGACTGCCATTACCTGCCCATATAATTTTTAACAGTTCTAATTCATAATCGGAAACCTGTTGCAAAATATCCACCTCCCCTTTAATAAGTTCCTATGACAACATGCTGTACACTAAACTTAAGATAACATATTGTACTCATAATGTCAAGACATTATTTTTTATTAAATGTATGGTATTTCACCATACCTGTCTACCAGCGACCATTATTATCTATAGACCCATCTGTTTATCTACTCCATCCATCTTTCTCTTTATCCGTCTTATAACCAGAACGAACATACCTTACACTTTCAGTAGATTTCATTTCTTCCATGAAACTCTCTATCACCTTTACATGAGTGCAAGCATAGGTGCAGGCACTTTTCCTGCTGTTTCCCCTGTCGTGGTGTAGTTTTGATATAGGCTTTGTCCCAAATGATGTAGGAATGGTGTGGGATTTCAAAAAATGATGTAGGAACGGTGTAGAAAAAATCTACACCATTGCTACATCAAAACTACATCATTCCTGCCCTGCCCAAAGAAAAATTCCGGTTGATAACCAGAGAAGTCTGTGATACGCTTATCTTGCGTGTAGGTATGCCAGCCATCCTGCCAGATGGCTGGGACTTCGGTCTGATTGCCAATGGGGGCAGCCGTTATGGCTGCCTCTTATCCAGCACATCCCAGCATATGATTGCTTTCCGTCCATTCCGCAGCGCTGGGATTTTCTCCCATTTGCCAACGCAATGACAGATTGCGTCTAGGAAAGGAGATTTTGATTATGGCAAAAGGTTCTGTAAAAAAAGGAAATAAATGGTACTACCGCTTTTATGTGGAAAATGAGAGTGGAAGTCTGGTACAGAAGGAGTACGCAGGAACAGAGAACAAAAGCGAAACGGAGAAACTTCTCCGCAAGGCAATGGAGGATTACGAGGAAAAGAAGTTTATGGCAAAGATTACATTCATTCTTTTTCGGCTGTATTACAGCAATCTTTCCGATTTGTAGTATTTCCCCAAAAGTATATTACTTTTAATCCAATGCAGTATGTAGTTTTAAGGAAAAAATCTGAAGATGTTGACTTATTCACTGACAAGGAGGGAATAGATTCTGAAATCACACCTCTGACATTCCGGCAGTATCAGGAATTGATTGCTTATCCGGAAAAAAAGAATAGGCCCGCCATTCTGCCCATGCCGACAGGGAGGCAAAGCGTAATTCCGCTAAACTTCTTGATAAGGTAGCAGGTAGCAATTAACAGTCCTCAAAACAGTTTTCCCTTGTTCAAACCGCAAAAACAAGGGAAAATAGTACATAATGTAAAGTTTGAGGCACTACAAAGCCTTAAAAATAGGGAAAGTTTGAGCAATTCACTTTCAATTTCCGATTTCCGCTTCCTACATCTTCCCGACAAACTTGAATATCACTCTTTGCCCCGCCATTCACACTCATCTCTTAATCATATTCTGCGCAGATAAATTTGAAATCCTCAGTCTTGCATAATACTGTCAAAGCGTATTTCTCGATATGCTTCGACATGATTTCTACCGCATACCGGAAATTTTCTGACGGATGCCCCTCGGCGCAACGCACCATTGTGATTAGCATTCTGTTGTCACCCTCAATGTTTTCAGAGGAGTAATTGCCGGAATAGTCACAGGAATCCTCGTAATGACCTTTCTGCCTCACCGTCTCCATCTGAGAGGCAGTACCGATCACCGCATGGTAATCCATGTTATCGCCGTCACAGTAATAGTCGATAAAAAGTCTTGCTACAACATCTATGCATTGTTGGATCTGCTCGATTATGGTATCTGCATTTCGGATAGCAAATCTCCGAATTTTCTCCTTAGCATCTTCCTCGCTTTCATAGCGGATGTACAAAAGTGTTTCGCGGCCATTAAGCACAGCCGTAATCTTTTGAAGGATTCCATCCTTGCCATAGACGGCACGCAGCGTCCGAACAAGTTCCCCCTCCGGCACGCTGTACAGCGTCATTTTACGCTGTTCCTTTCCAACAGGAATGTCATAGTCAAGCATTTGATACTGTGCGTCATAGTCAAAGGAGACAGAGTTGTCTCCTTCAATGTCTTGACCAAAATCGACAACGCTGTACACGCCTTCTCTATAGGTAAGTGGAATGTTGCGTAATTCCAGCATTTTGGTATCGCTCCTTTCTGATGTTACCTTTTCCACTTATCCAGCTTATATCCTTTTTGTTCCAGTTTTGCACGAAACGCTTCTGCAAAATTGAGGATTTTTTCGATTTCGTCTGGCTGGTGTATATTTTTGGGTCCATATAAAGTTTTAGAATTTGTTCCGCCAATATTCAACAACTCCGCAAAATCTTCTGAGCATTTTTTATACTCGAAACATAATTGATGAACCTTGGGGTCATAAGATACATTGCCTACGTTGTCCATATCAACATAAAATGGGTCTGAATGTTCCTGCAAGGCTGCGTCTATCTGCACGAAGACTAAGCTAAAATCGCTTTGTCTGAATCCAACGATGTAACAAAAAAACGTAGTAGTATTACAATCAAATACAAAACCTCTTTCAAATTTTGAAGTTGACATATAAGCATACAGAACTTCATAAGTATCTCCATCTTTGACCGCTTCGTTAAAAACTTCCCTCATTCTTTTTTTCTTTCTATCACAGTCCACTGCATCGTACTCAGGTTCCTTTGGCTTTTTTGAAAATAGTCCCATACTGTTTTCCTCCTTAATCTACAAATTTGAATTTTGTTGGGATATTTATTTTATACCTTCTTCCTTGACCTTATATATCCTAAAGGCGCAATCCTTTTCCAAGCGAATATTTGCCCATTTTTTCCCTATCTGTCTCACAAAATAATTTTCGTCCTCCGGAAATATCTGCTTTGTCATAAATCTTAACAGGTACAGTGCATTGGCAGACTCTTTCAACACATTTTCAAGTGTACTCCATCCATCGATTACAGGTGAATATATTTCATGAATCATATCACAAAATAAATCGTTTCCGCTGATTGGTATTTTTCTTATTAAGTCTCCCTTTCTATCTCCAATCAGCATACTTTTCAGCAGGGCATATTGTTTGTTGTCAAGCATTACTTCATATATTTCCATTCTCTACTCCTTTTATTGAGACTCTTTTATCCCGATTTTCCAGTAGGTCAAACTGGAATTTATTTATGTCGTGGATATTCAGGCATCAAATCAATCTTGTTGTCCGCCCTTCTTTATCCAATAGAATTTCAATATTTTCCATTCTTTGTTCACTGTTTTGTACCCCTTAATAAACTCCAATTTTTCTTTATGTGCAACTTCACGGTAAACCGGATATGTTATATTAGTTTAATCTCTATAGTAACTCAACATACGATCATAAATATATCTGGTTTGTTTTTCATCTCTCCATGATAAGGGGGCATCCGCATAACTAAGCGTCCAAAATGGCTCTATATTTTGGAGATTCCCAGGCAACCCCTCCCACAAGTTCAGATATATCATATGGCATTGGGTCAATATCTTCAAAGCAGCAATTTGAAGCATAAGAATGATTATCCGTCCATTCTAATACCCAAAAGTCTGCTAATGTAGATACTTTGAAAAATACTCCATTCATTGTCCAGCAAATACCTGACGGGTATAATTCTAATTGCTTTGCTCCAAGTTCACGGAACCTATTTTCAGCAACTGCTTTTATATCTGCTTTTTTCATAAGCAACACCTTCCACAACTTACGATTATCCTTGCTTTTTCATAAGCCGATGTTTGAATGCCCTAATCCTTGCGCCATAGCGGCTGGAATATAACAAACCCACTAAAAGCATTCCGACTGCAAATCCCTGTACAATATCCAATCCTATCACAACTGTTGAGTTATTATAAAGGCTTGTGTCTTTGATAATGATATAGGCTAATACGAAAAGCAATGCTATTCCATTACATATGCGTACACGCTTATTGTAGCGTTCCGCTTCTGTATTTGTATAATCTGCTGCCCGCAATACAGTTTCTTTCAATTCTTTATCCATATTCCCACTTTTCCTTTCTCCATTTAGGATTTCCCGCAGGTCAACTTCATAATAATCTGATAGTTCAATCAAAATATCTAAGTCTGGCATATTGTTGCCGTTTTCCCAACGGGATATTGTTCTGTTTGATACATGAAATTTTTCCGCAATTTGTTCTTGGGTAAGTCCTTTTTGCTTACGGAGTTCTTTTAAGAATTTTCCGGGTTTTTCTTGATTCATTATTTTTTTCTTTTCATAAAAATCCTATCAGAACCGCCTGATAAAGAACAGGACACAAAGTGGGAAACGCCTTGCTTTACTACCCGACAAGGTGTGTCTGCCACTAATTATTCGTGCATTTTCATTTACCGCCGGATTTGAAGTTATTGAACTGAATATCTGCGGGTATATATTTAACCGCCAGAGTAATAATTATCGAATTGTCATTTTTTGTGCAGATAAAATATATCAACCGTCTTATAACTATTACTATTTTTCATAAATACATAAGCACTGACCGTCATCCGTATATGCTGCAAATTTATCAAATTGCGGAGTATAGTCATTCAACTTGAAAAAAGGAATAAATAGCATCGTCAAGAGAAGAAAATTTATGAAGAGAATTTCGAAGAAACTTTTTCATATTAACCCATACTTTTTCAATAGGATTCAATTCCGGAGAATATGGCGGAAGAAATATCAATGTTATGTTATTCTTTCCGGCAATTTCATACAGCTGTTTTCTCCGGGTATTCCTTTACCTGTCTTTCTTTTTGCTCATAATAACGCAGTGTCTTTTTTTTCGTGTTATTCCAAGCCTTTTTATTGCTTTCCTTACTGCTTCAATACTGCATCCAAACTCTTCAGCAGTCTCTTTTAAAAAAGCATCCGGGTTTTCTTCTAAAAACAATACCAGTTTTTCCGGATCAATTTTTTTAAACCCTCTTTTTAACGGTTTATTTGATAAATCACCTGTTTCCTTATATTTTTTAACCCACTGGCTTATTGTATTTATTCCTGCACCAAATATTTCACTTGTTTCTTTTAATGTATGTCCTGATTTATAATATTTTACTGCTCTTTCTCTTAAATCTTTACTGTAACTCATATTTACATTCTAACATATTTTATTCCAAATTTGAAGTGAAATTAGTATAAAATCCTGGAATCAGAAGAAGCGTTTACGGATATCCGAAAAGAATATCGGAAAGAAGCAAAAAAACTTGATGATATTATCCCCCGATATAAGGTCATGTACAGCGATTATGCACAGATAAATGCAGATTTGGACAAGTTCAAGAAAAGAACTTTAGGCATCGGAAAAAAAGAAGTCAAGCTTGACATTCCATATACAAACGTGATGGATTGGATGGAGAGAACAACCGTCAGAGACCCGGAAACGGGAAACCCTATCACGATTGCTAAATTTTGTTTTGATGCGTTACGCAAAGAAAAGGCAGCAGATATAAAGGAAGAAATAGCCGTATGGGGAGAAGTGCAAACAGAAGTCATGAAAAAGGAGAGACAGATTGTAGCTGCAGCTCCGGAAGTCATTTAATATAATACTGGATATTTTCTTAACGCTTACAGAGGGGGAGCTGGTTTGTTCCCTCTTTCCTGAATCCGTGAACCTAACCTCAAAACTATTGGTTGCAGCGTTTGACAAAATCACTTTTGCCGAGGATTGCACCGACAACAGCAAG
>CANSYK010000125.1 GCA_947651225.1 uncultured bacterium
TTTTAATGAATTACATACCAATTTTCGACAATACACAGTTAAATCTACAGTCTCTTTATAACATATATCTGCCTGCCAGTGTGTGTATAAAATATGGCAGGCAGACTTTTCCAGCCAACTGCCTATTATCCTAAATATTCCTATCAAATTTAGGATAATACGCATCATCAAGCCTTTCTTTCTGTATCAATACAGCATCCTCTGGTACCATATCTTTTTCTATAATTTCTTCAGTGGTATATGCCGTGGAATCTTCCTTTGTTCTATCTAATTTCTCCTGCCGCTTTTCCTTGATACGTTCGTCACGCTCCTCTTTCCATTTGCGCCAGCCCTTTGTATCAGACACCACGGTTGTTGAAGCCTGCATAACTACATTTCCTGTGCTGTCAATACTCCAGCTTTCTGAATAATTGGTCAATCTTGCACCAATTGCCCTTGCATTTGCCTTTGCACTTTCGTATCCGCTCTTATAACTCTCCTTGTAGAAAGCAAGGTTTTCTTCCAGTTCTTTTGCTTTGTTAGCATTCTCTGCGCACTCTTTTTTCTGCATATAGATGCTGCCCACTATGCTGTTTACCAGGCATATGGAAATAGACAGCCCTGCTTCATACATTGACAGCCCCTCCGTCCTTTGCATATTTCATATACTGCCTGATAAAATCGTTGTATTTCTTCTGCGCAAGTATCAGTTTATCCCCATTTACCACTTTGATTGTATTGGCATTATAAGAAACAATTTGCTCCATATTCACAAGATAGCACCTGTGACAACGGTAAAAACCGCTGCCTGTCATCTGTTCCCACTCGTCCATTTTTCCATAACTGTCCAGTACGCCTGTCCTTGTATGGATAATCACTTTTTTATTTGCACTCTCAATATAATATATGTTTTTTATATAAACTTTCTGCTGTGTGCCAGAATTTCTTACTAAAATATACCGTTTTGTCCGTTTCCTAGCTGCATGCAGCTCGCTTAGCGCACGCCCAAAAACATTACGGAACTTTTCTTCATCAATAGGCTTTAACAGATAATGGAATGCTGACACATCAAATGCACTGTTCATATATTTTTCATAGCCTGTCACAAAAATAATAATGCTCTTTGTGTTTCCCTGTTCCTTCTGCCGGATATGATTTGCAACGTCCATTCCCGATATTTCCCTCATTTCCACATCAAGAAAAGAAAGGTCAAAATTATTTTGTGCTTTCAGCATTTCTTCCCCTGTTGCAAAAGCCATAATTTCTGCGTCCTGTATCTGCTCTTTTACCAGTGAAACAATATGCTCCCTTGCCGCTTTATCATCATCACAAACCGCTATTTTCATAATTTTAGCAATTTCCTTTCTCTTTTATGAAATATACAGGCAAAAGAAAAGCCTTATCATTTTTATATCAGCTTTTTATTATGTATTCTTGGAATGGATGTCAAATACGGAATTTGGGGTGTACCCTTTACAGACATCCACCCATCCCACATATCCTGAATATTTCTCCAGTTCTGAAATGGTAAGCTCTATTGCACTGCTCCCACTGCCGCAGGCGGGGAAAACCGTTTCAAATCTTTTTAGTGATACATCCAGATATACCTTCACACCCTCATTTACCGCAAACGGGCAGACTCCGCCCACTGCATGTCCCACCAATGTTTCCACCTCATCCAGTGAGAGCATTTTAGCCTTTTTTCCAAATTTTGCCTTATATTTGGGATTGTCAATCTTCGCATCCCCAGCCGCCACAATTAGCACCGCCTCATTTTCCAGCATAAAAGAATTGCCATTGTTCTCCTCCTTTAATTGTCTGGATAAAAAACTACGTTGTAAACCGTACTCACTTCATCTGGAACATTATGGTATGTGTGGGGGACATCCGCTCCAAACCGTATAGACTGCCTTTCCTGCAAAAGCACTTCCTTCCCGCCTATTACCATTTTCAAAGTCCCCTACACCAGCAAAACATATTCCTCCACTCCCGCCACATGGGGAAGGGAACCATGCGTTACCCCTGCATCAAACTCAATATAAAACACTTCCAGATTCCTTGCCGGATCAAAAGGAAACAGCGGGTACGCCCTCATCCCCCATCTTCCTCTGTAATCATTTCTTTTCCGAAAGCTTTGCAACCGTATACTCCGTTTCCGGCTGCCTGCTGAAAAAGGATAACGGCATCTTCAGCCCTGTTGAAATTTTCCAAAGTACGTTAATGGTGGGCGAGGATTGCCCCCGCTCAATCTGCCCTAACATCGGCAAAGGGAACGCAAATGCGTTCCCTTATTTACATCCCGTCAGCTTTGCAGCCTCATCCAGCGTAAGATGCCTTGTGTTACGGATTTCTTTCAGGCGTTCTCCTATCTTTAATGAAACCTGTTCCATGACGCCTCCTTTGTCTGTTTTTACATATTTGATATATTATAACATACAAACAGACGAAAGGTAAGAATTTTTTATCGCATCAATGCCATGCTTCCGGTTAATTTGTTGACCTTCTTTTTTGGCCCACAAATAGCAAGTCCCAAATAATTTAGTTCCGTTTCTGATACATCTTTCATTTTTCTGATAAATTCATCATAGGTTTTGCACCCCTGTGCCAAGTCCGAGAAGTCCACCACCGTTAAATCGGAAAATTCCGGTTCATACAGCCTTTTGCGGATTGTCTTGATAGCCTCCCCCTTTCCCTTTAAGATTGGCACCGGAAACTTGATAATCCCCAGATGTTCGTTTCCTGTCCTGTCATATACATCCGCACCGACAACCTCCGGCATCTGTTTCCCCATCGTGATCCCCATAATTGCCGCCGTGTTTGCAATGATACCAAGCGGCAGGTTTTCATCAATTACCATAACACATTTTTCATTCTGCAAATCCATTTTTCAATCCTCCTGTCTTTGGAGGATTTCTCCTCCTGTCTTTGGAGGATTTCTCCTCCTGTTGATCGCTGCGGTAAAGATAGGCATTAGAAAAGCCAGCCCGCTTATATTGTTCTGGCGATTCCTACCGCCTTACCGCTGATTCATTCAGCTTGCTCCCCTTTCCATGATACTCAGAAAGAGAAAGCCCTGCGACTGCTAAAACCATTCCTGCTACAGAAACCCATGTTACCGGCTCTTTCAGCACAAGCACGGATGTCACAACCGTTATCACGGGAACCATATAAATATAAACGCTTGTCTTAACTGCACCCAATACTTTTACCGCAACATTCCATGTGACAAAACAGAGCGCCGACGCCCCAAGTCCCAGATACAGAAGATTAAACAGAACCGTCATATCTGTAAACCGTTCCGCTCCAATCTTAAAGTCAAAAAAGAACAATGCCGGAACCATGAAAAGGATGCCGTAAAAGAATGTCCTGCGTGTGGCAAGAATGACTGGATAACCAAAACTGCTGATTTTCCTTGTCAGTATGGAATAACACGCCCACTGGAAAGCTGCCAGAATCGCCAGTATATCCCCTACAGGGTTCAGCTCCAGCTCCCGGCCGTTAAAACTAATCAGGAAAACACCAGCCATCGCCACCACAAAACCAATAAAGAAGTTAATCCTTAGTTTCCCTTCCGACTTCATAAACAGATGTGACAACACCGCTGTAAAAAATGGTGCAACTGATATGATGACACCCACATTAGAAGCCATTGTATAGGTGAGGGCGATATTTTCCAGCAGATAATACAGGCAAACCCCACACAGCCCTGCCAAGGCAAACGTTATCTCCTGCCTGCAGCCCTCCGTTTTCAGTCGGTGCGGGCAGGCCAGAAACAACGCTGCAAATCCCATTACGAAACGGAAAAACAGAATTTCCACCGGCATGAAATCTTCCAGCAGGACTTTGGTAGATATAAAGGTCGTTCCCCATATAAGTATGGTAAACACTGCTGCCAAATGCCCAACGATCCTCCTATTTCCCATCAAAACCACTCTTCCTTTCTATCTGCCTTCCTATGGATTTCCTCTTTGTCACACCCATTTTACCCCTTATTGTGAACTGCGTCTTGTAAAATATCTTCATTTTTCAGGTGTTACTGTTCACTCCGTTACCAGTAACCTTTCAGGTTACTATAAAACATAATACAACTAAGAAGTGATTGAGAAAACCTCTCTGATACAGTATAATACAGTTTAGGGAGGTATCCTTATGAAGAAGAAAATATTTATTGTTGAAGATGATTTTACCATACAGGCACAGCTAAAGACCCTTTTGTCTGGAAATGGATATGAGGTTTTTGCTGTTACAGATTTTTCCCAGACAATCCAGCAGATAAAGGCGTTTGTACCGCATTTGGTTATTTTGGATATAAAGCTACCTGGAAGCAATGGCTTTGAAATATGTTCGGAGATTCGCACTTTTTCAGATATTCCTATTGTGTTTGTGACAAGCAGCAACACAGATATGGATGAGCTAAACAGCATTATGCTAGGGGGCGACGCTTTTATTACAAAGCCCTACAACACTGCAATCCTGCTTGCCAAAATTGCCGCACTGTTAAAACGGCATACCCCTTCCCCGCAAGCGGAATATTTCACATGGAATGGGGTAACTCTGCATTTGGAAAGCAGCTTAATAGAATACAAGGAGCAAAAGGTAGAATTAACAAAAAATGAATTGAAAATCATGTACTATCTTTTTAAGAATGCTGGGAAAATTTGTTCCCGAAATGACATTGTGGATTTCCTTTGGGATAACCAGCTATATGTTGATGATAATACCCTAAGCGTCAATGTTACCCGTATTCGTGATAAGCTGGCACAAATCGGGCTTATCGATTTTATTAAGACAAAACACAGACAAGGATATACATTATGAGCGAAAAACTATATCTAAAAAATCAAATGCCGGCTATTCTTGTAAACCTTATGGGTATGCTGGCACTTGCCTTGTTTTTACTTGCAAGTGGAAACCAGCTTCAAACGGTTCTGTTTATCTTCATGGCCTGGCTTATGATCTTAATCACGTATCTGTCGGCTGCCTATTTTATACGAAAAAGGGATCTGAATCAATTATTGGCTATGGCGGAACAGTTAGAAGAACGGTATTTAATACCAGAAATTATGAAGAAACCAAAGAAAGCAGACGAGCAGGTTTTTTATCAAATTATGAAGATGGCAGAAAAATCCATGCTTGAAAAAATAGGCGAAATACGGAATGAACGAAAAGAATATAAAGAGTACATTGAAAAGTGGATACATGAAGCAAAAATACCCATTACAGCAATGAAGCTGCTTTGTGAGAATAACCGTTCCCCCTTTACCAGAACGATACTGACAGAATTAGAGAAAATCAATCAATATACGGAACAGGCACTTTATTATGCCCGAAGCGAACATACAGAGAAAGACTATTCCGTTCGTGAGATAGCCTTATGTGATGTTGTGCATAGTGCAATCGCAGACAATAAGTATCTCTTGCGCCAAAACAATATGACAATTACAATAGATAATATAGAAAACAGGGTTTACACTGATGATAAGTGGGTACGGTTTATCTTAAACCAGATTATTAGTAATGCGGTAAAATATCGCTCAGAACAGCCTGTTTTACACTTTTCTACGATAAAGGCAAATGACAGAATTATTTTATCTATCAGTGATAATGGGATAGGTATTCCAAAAAGTGATTTACCCTGTATCTTTGAAAAAGGATTTACTGGCAGGAACGGACGAACCGGAAAAAATTCTACTGGAATTGGTTTGTATCTTTGCAAGCGTCTTTGTGATAAGCTGGGAATCGGGCTTACTGCCCATTCAGAAAACAACGGGACAACGATAGCACTTTCTTTTCAAATAAACGATTTTGTTACCGGAGTGCAGGGCTGATATATCCTGCACTTCTTACATTTTTGTAAGAACTTTGTAAGAAAACTTGATACAAAAAATGAAGCGCACCCTTTACAATAAAGGCATGACAGGAAGGAGGTTTATCAAATGAACACAATTTTGAAATTGGAACATATCCAGAAATACTATGGCAATAGCGGGAATATCACCAAAGCCATTAAAGATATTAGTTTTTCCGTTGAAGCTGGAGAATTTCTTGGCATTATGGGTGCGTCTGGTTCTGGAAAGACAACACTGCTTAATTGTATTTCCACGATTGATACGGTAAGTGCAGGGCATATTTTTTTAGAGGGAACAGATGTGACAGAAATTAAACCAAAATCCCTTGCCCGCTTTCGCAGGGAAAATTTAGGATTTATATTTCAAGACTTCAATTTATTAGACACATTAACGATTTCAGAAAACATTGCGCTGGCATTGGCAATCAATAAAACACCTGCAGGAAGTGTAGAACCCCGTATTGGGGAGATAGCCCAAAAGTTAAATATCAGTGATATTCTAAACAAGTATCCCTATCAGGTGTCTGGGGGACAAAAGCAGCGTTGCGCCTGTGCAAGAGCGATTATCAACAATCCCAAACTCTTATTGGCTGATGAACCGACCGGGGCATTAGACAGCCACTCCGCACAAATGCTGTTGTCTACAATCCAAAGTATCAATGAACATCTTGAGGCAACCATTCTTATGGTGACCCATGACGCTTTTACCGCAAGCTATGCCAGCCGTATCCTATTTTTAAAAGACGGAGAAATATTTACGGAATTACGTAAGGGCAATGACAGCAGAAATGCCTTTTTTAATAAAATTCTGAATGTCCTTATCATGATTGGAGGGGGACAGAGCCATGTATGCTAAACTTATTTTCAGAAATGCTAAGCAGTCTGTAAAAGATTATTTGATTTACATTGTTACAATGACAATCTGTGTTACCCTGTTTTACTCATTCCTCTCCATTTCCAGCAGTTACTATAACCCGGATATAGGCAGCGAGTATGATTTCACGCTATTAAGTGATGGAATGAAAGCCGCAATCTGCATGATAACATTGCTGCTGTTACTCTTGATACGATTTGTCAATCATTATATGCTTCGGCAGAAACAAAAAGAGTTTGCCCTCCAGTCTATCATGGGAATGGAACAAAAAACCATTGGAAGAATTTTCTTGGCAGAAACACTGATTATGGGAATAATTTCAATTCTGATTGGTATTTTTTTCGGCATGTTCTGTTCTCAATTTATAACAGCAATGCTTCTTACTGCTTATGGAAAGCCATATGAAATATCATGGACTTTATTTCCAGATACCGTTTTATGGACACTGGAATTTTTTGTATTAGGTTTTTTGGTGGTAGGAATTTTCAATACCCATACCATTCAGAAAATGAAAATTATTGATATGCTTTCCGCAGAAAAAGAGAACGAGCCGGAACTCAAAAAGAGCCGTTGGATTTTCGTTATAGTAATATTCCTTGAACTATTTACTGTATGGGCATTTATTACAGGAATCATAAAATATCTGTTCTTTTACGATTCCCGTTTTCCGTTTCCTGTGCAGCTTATGTATTTTGGAAATATTCTTTTTCCCGCTGTTACTTTGGGGTGGCCTTTCTTATGGCTGCTTAAGAAGAAAGAATGGGACTTTCAAAAACTGCTTTGCGGTTTATTAGCCTGTTCTGTATTAAATACTTTTGCGGCAGTAAGTGTACCTGCACTTACCAATCAGTATTATCTTCCTTTAGGAAACGGAATGCTTAGGCAATATCTGTTGTTTGCATTGATTGACTTGCTTTTTTTCATTTGTGCATTGATTTATCTTGCCAGCAGTTTTATTATCATATGGAAAGAAAAGTCACCGGAGCACAGATATAAAGAGGAAAATCTGTTCTTTTTGGGACAGATTTTATCAAAATTAAAAACAACCAGTAAAACCATGACGCTAATTTCTGTAACTCTCGTACTTGCTATTTTTTTGTTCATTGCTGCGCCCATTTTGACAGGCTGGGCTTTGGGTTATCTGGACATACGCTCTATGTACGATATACAGATTTTTTCAGAATATAATGATGTATATGACGAAAAAGAGCTGCCACAGGATAATTATGAAATCGTTACAGATTTTCTGGAGGAACACGATATTGAAACTGCCTATGACTGCACATTCAATTTATATCTGCCAAAGAAAGAAGATTTCAGCAGGCGGACGAAATATAATTTTCCTGTTGTGGCGATTTCTTTAAGCGATTATAATGCCATACGAAAAATGTTGGGATATGGGCAGATTTCTTTAGGAGAAAATGAATTTGCAACACAATGGCAAACAATAGCAACAGAAGAAGAAAGAAATCGTTTTCTGTCAGAACATACAGATGTTTTGACAGATGGAGGAACATTAAATATTTCCAAGCAGCCTTATTACGAGGAAGCAATGGGAGAAACACTTTACAATTCCTATACAGATGTCCTTTATGTATTCCCGGATAATATCTGCAAAAAGTTGCTTCCAGTCATGCGGAATCGTTATATTACAACAACAGAGAAAATTTCTTATGAAAATGCGTGCGAACTGGAGCGTCTTTTTACAATAGAATATCCAGAGCAAACAGAAAGCGGCACCTTGTATGGTGTGCGTTTCAGTACGCTGCAGACAAATAGTGCAATCGCAAATAATTTTATCTTGCAGACAGGAATGATTTATGGTGCTGTTGTGCTAATGGTAATTTGCCTTACAGTGCTTTCTTTACAGCAACTTTTAGACGCAGGGCAATATAAATACCGCTTTTCTGTACTCCGAAAATTAGGTGTAGAGGAACAGCATATCAGTAAAATTATCTTGAAGCAGTTGAGTGTCTGGTTTGGGCTTCCAATTATCGTGGCAATCATGGTAGCTGCTGTTGTAATTGGCTATTTTATCCAGACTATTTCAGCCGAAATCTCTGCGTATATAGGTTTTACCACATTGATGTTACAAATTGGATTAACGGTGGGGATTTTGGCAATCTTGTTAATTTGCTATTTTATAAGCACATGGGTTATCTTTAGACGTTCTGTCAATTCATAGTACAACTTATAGCAAACCCAGCCAACGGAGGCCGCCTATAAAAACAGGGGATACCTGTCCACGGCAGCCTCCGCAGATAGATATCCCCTATCACAAACCATATTTTAATTGCTTATCTAATTCCTCCATATCTGGAAATGCTTTTTGAAGTCCGTCTGGCAGTTCCTTACAATCTCCCACAAAATGGGAAGCACATCTTGCAAAAAGCAATTTTCAAACACGCTCTAGTACTCCATCCGGGCAGAAATTACAGTTTTGTTTTGGCAGGCACTGATGC
>CANSYK010000126.1 GCA_947651225.1 uncultured bacterium
CGAGGAAATTGACCTGCTTATTAGTTGAATGAACTTTTAACTGACCAGATATTTATGCAAAACAAGAAAAGCCACATAAGTTACGCAACTGTTTATTTGGGTTAAAAAATCCAGAAAAATATCTATCCAATGTATTTGTTAATTTTTCTAACGAAGAGAAATAGCGGTTGTGTGTTTTCTCTCTTCGTGTTATTCTCTAGACCTGTTCAATAGGCGCAAACAATTTGAAATCAATTTTTAATGATTCATTTTTATTAAAAACAACTATGAAGTACATATGCATTTTAGATGGAGACCAAAATGGAGACTTAAATAAATATACCATCACACTTCCGGGAGGGGATTCACCAGAAAAAATAGTTATGTCCTATGCCATGTTCCTTTATGATAACAATTCACCTTTTTGGACGGCAGATACGATTTTGGAATTGAACTATGGCAAGGTGTATTTTAGAGAGATAATATAAAAAATGATATTGAACAAATAGATTTAACATTACGAGAATTACGCAGAGAAAATAAAAGTACACATGGTGTAGAACGTGAATTGCGAAAGAATACTTTTATTAAACATCAAAGATTTTTTGAATTACTTTTTAAATATTGGTTACATGATGATGAATATTCGGACAGTATTGCTAAATTTTACAAACAATTAAACATAATGTTTAAAAAAGTAGCAGAGTTCTATGGGATAAACTCCAGATTATGGACAGTAAAATAAACATTTGCTATTGAGAGAATAGGGGTGATAAGATGCCAAGTACTTATTCTCCACTTCGATATCCGGGAGGGAAATCAAAGTTTTATGACTATATCAGAGAAACATTAAAATGCAATAGCATGATAGGGGAAACATATATTGAGCCTTTTGCAGGAGGAGCAGGGCTGTCCTTAAAATTATTGCTCAATAATGATGTAAAGCGTATAGTTATTAATGATTTTGACCCAGCAATTTATTCTTTTTGGTATAGTATTCTTTATGAAACAGATGCTTTTTGTGACTTGATTGATTCCACACCAATTACATTGGATGAATGGAAAAACCAACGAAATACATATATGGACAATAGCGATTACGCTTCATTAAAATTAGGATTTGCCACTTTTTATTTAAATCGAACAAATGTATCTGGCGTTATAAAAGGAGGTGTTATTGGCGGGCAAGAACAAACAGGAACGTATAAAATGGATGCCAGGTTCAATAAAGAGAATTTAATAAAGAAGACAATGAGGATTTCTGGGTATAGAGACCAGATAGTGTTATTAAATCAAGATGCCAAAGAATTGTTGCAACCACAACAATTAAGAAAATATTATAAGTCATTTATTAATCTTGATCCGCCATATGTTAAAAAAGGCACACAATTATATAAAAATGCTTTTATTGAGAAAGACCATAGAGTTTTGTGTAAGCTTATATCAGAATGTAATAGAAAATGGGTTGTCACATATGATATATGTCCATTAGTCGCAGAGTTATATAAAAAATATCGAAGTAGTTATTTGGATGCCACCTACAGCATTCAGATAAGTAAAAAGGCGCAAGAATATATTTTTTTTAGCAACAATTTACAATTACCAAATTCTATCTCACTCAGATAATAAATAATACAGTAAAACAGAGAGCCAAACACTTTTGCATAATCAATCCTTTTGCAGTGATTGGTTCTCTGTTTTTGCACTCTGTTTGTCAGCGTTGATGATAAATTAGTTTCTATACTTCCTTATCACTGCAAACATTAGTATTTACGGGCTTTGCGGCTTAGCTCCGACTATTCGAACTCATCTCAAATGACCGTTTTTGCGGTCATATTCAGTGTATTTTCAGCCTTTTTCATACGCCATTTTTCCGCTTTTCCACATCATCCAAATGGTTCTGAAACCTTTTATTACCAAAACATTACCAAATGGCGGTAACATTACCACTATTGCAATCTGTCTAACAGCATCTGATAATACCGCTCTCCTATATGTCTGCCAGATCTTTGAAGGTCATCAATACACTTTCTGACTTCCTCTGAAGTAATTAGGTTATCCTCATAAGCGCTGATTAGAATACCAATTGTTCCCATAACGGTAATTCCCATTTTCCCGGAAATCACCCTTCCCTTCGCCTCATCCATAAGCAAAATATCCGCTTTCCGTTCATCTGTAAGCACAATCGCTTCGCTCTCGCCCTGATCCAGCCCTGTTGCCATCCTTAATATCCTGACTGCTTCTGGATTTGATACGGGAACGGGTTTTATATAAGGAGCATCCTTCACTATCCTAGCTTCCTCTATAAAACGTTTATCGGCTGTCAGTTCCTCATATACGGCATTCGGGATTAAAACCTCTCCAAATGATTTCTCCAGCAAGTCAAGCCTGTTAATTTTCAATAGAGAAATAATTGGTGTAGTATCCGATATAACTATCATACCATTTCTCCTTTTGCCTTGACTTTTCTGTAAGCCTCCAGCTCCGCATCCAGATCATTCATTGTTAAATCCAAATAGGAAAATCCCAGTTTATCATAAATATCTATCAGCTCATTTTTGCGTATCCCTAAAATTTCAGCCGCACGGCCATGGGATATGATCTGCCTTAGAATATAAGGATATAGCAGCAGCGCATTTCTTTCAAGCTCGGCAACCTGACCGGATGGTTTTAAGTAAACCGCCATTTCCATCGGAACCTTAATATTAACATCTACTAATGCCATAATATCTCTCCTTCCTATGCATCTCTTTCCTCATAAAAATCATTTACCATAGTAGTCGCTGTTGCCTCTGAAAGACCAAGCGCTTTCGACAAAATGCTAATTCTCTTTTCTCTGTCAATATCCAAAAGCCTCAAGAACTGCAAGCCCTCCTGTCACTTTCCCAGAAACAAAGCTTCTCTATTTTTCTACTCTTAATACCTCATCCACAACGTTTTCTATATCTTCACTTACCTCACTTTGCGTACCATATGTTGACATCTCTTTACTTTCCATATATATTATCCGCCTTCTTACTAATTATATTAGCATACCTCTTCCTATTTCTCAATGAAAAACCGATATGCATTTTACTTCAATATTCTCCGAAACTGCTCTAACTCCAAATCTGCTTTCCAATGCTGGTTATCTGTATCAGGTGTCTTATCAAACAAATATGCCGCTCCATTGACAATATCCACTACCGTGTAACTGCCATAGCAAGATAATCTTCCTTCATCTCCTTATAGGCATCCTCAGACAAGGAAAAATCGCCAGATTGTAACTGCCTGACGATTGCCCTCATTACATACTGCATCTCCTGTAAAGAGTCCACGATACGTTTTATATTTTCCAGTTTTCCAACAACCACAATGTTAGAATAAATACAGCTCCAGGCTATAAAATCCTTTTTACGTTGTCCGCTAAGAGCCGCCCTTTCCTCTATCAATGCCTCTGCCAGTCGCTTGGACGAAAAGATATAGTGGCAATTTTATGTTTCCCCGGCATCGTTATCATCCCCTTCCTGCCCCTCTGCTTCGGAATTCAAGCCATTTAGCTGGTCTGCCAGATCCCTTGACTGGTTTGGGTATAAATGGCAGTAAGTATTAAGGGTAGTCTGTATTTTCTCATGCCCTAACCGTTCCGCTACAAGGTTCGGCTGTGCCCCCAGTCTGGAAATCAATAAACTTGCATGGCTATGCCGGAGATCTGCCTGCGTCAAGTAAAATCCAAAAAATACTGGAGTTCAAGAATCCCTTAGAATCCCCAGTCTTGCTCAATCCATCTTTCAATTGTCAGTCAAACATCCCTCAAAAAATCATCCATATTCCACACAATCTCTATATTCCCATCTTCAAACAGGGTGACGTTTTTTACCAGCACCCGAATTGTCTCTGCATTAAATTCCGACAGCCCTGCAAGCACTGTCAGTTCTTTCTCCGAAAAATCCGGCACATGGGATAACTCCGCCTATTCCTTTTCCCTGGCTGCCAGAGTTTCATTCAGTGCATTGATTTCCTCCTGCAGCCTGTCCCTGAGATTCCGCATTTCTTCCCTCAACAGCTTTTCCCTTGTATAGTCATCGTATGCCTGAAATCTTTTGTTCTCCAGCTTTTTAATCTTCTGGCGAATCACTTCCACATTCGGCTCATTTGCCTGTGCTCTCTGCTGCATTTTCCTTCTCTTCTTCAAATCCTGCAAAACAGACTCTGCCGTGACACGGATATAGGTCAATACTGTGTTTTCAAAGACTTCTGCATCCATCCTTACCTTGCTGCAGTTTAATTCTGCTGGATTCAGGTTGGCAGGACATTTATATTTTCCATGCCTTTTTATCAGGGTATGGCCGCAGCACCCACAGAGAAAAAGCCTTGCCGGGGAATTACCGGACCTTACTTTTTTCGCCTGGCTTTTCCGGTCCAGTTTTTCATGGGCTGCTTTATACAGCTCCCGGCTGACGATGGGTTCGTGGCAGTTTTCCACCACCGTCCATTCTTCCGGCTTTCTCCGCTTTGACTTGTAGCCTGTTCTCTGGTTATGTGCAATGCGGTTATTGATGATTGTTCCAATATACACCTCACTGTACAAAATATCCATTACCGTCGTAGCCGACCACTGGTGTACCTTGATTTCCATGCTGTGCTTTCGTTCCCTGCCGTGGCTTTTCTGGTAATCAAGGCAGGTTTCCACGCTCGCCTCATTCAGTATTCTTGCAATCTCTTTGTATTTCTTTCCCTCTGCCGCCAGCGTAAATATCCGCCTTACCACTTCCGCCGCCTCCGGATCGGGGATTAACTTATGCTTGTCCTCCGGGGATTTCACATAGCCGTAGGGTGCAAAGGAACCGATAAATTTTCCCTGTTCGGTCAGAACTTTCCTCGCTGCCATGACCTTTTTTGAGGCGCCACGGCTGTACATCATGTTGACGATATTTTTTATGCCTACCTCCATGCCACCGGTTCTTCCGGCATACTTATCACTGTCGTAATGTTCATTGACAGCGATATACCTCACATGCAGCAGCGGAAACAGGCACTCCATATATTTCCCGACCTCCAGATAATCCCTGCCCAGACGGCTGTAATCTTTGGTAATGATTACTTGTATTTCCCCATTCTGTGCCTGCTCTATCATTTTCTGAAAAGCACCCCGGTCAAACCTCGCCCAGCTGACACCGTCATCCACAAAATCCCTGACTTCACACTCTGACAAAATTTTGTCTGATCGGATATAATCCAAAATCAACTGCCTCTGGTTCGCTATGCTGTTGCTTTCATTTTTGCCTATATCTTTGCACTCATGCTGTGAGCCATCTTTGCGAACAGCTAATGTGCCAATGTTTGTGCTACCTGCCGCACAAACTTGGTGGTTGAAAGAGGATTTTCTTTCAACCTTATCCTCCCCGGAAAGACGGAGATACATGGCAATTACCTTTTTATCCATCATAACCTCCAATCATTTTACGAAGAACGCTGTCTCTGCGTTCTTCCGGTGTGAGATTTAGATGTTCTTCGGCAAAGCACCCATCGTGCTTTGTCGATTTTAGAACATCTTCTCACGCTTTCTCCCCTGCTGTCTGAATAAGCTCTTTTAGAAAATCATCATACTTCAACGTAATCTCCACATTGCCTTCTTTATCCAGCACAATCCCCTCCACAAATGCGTCTGCCATCTCTTTTGTGAGTTTTCTTTTTCCCATGAATTTCTTTACCGCAACAACCCAATCTTTATCCGGCAGAAAATCCTTTTGGTAGTACCCTTGTCTTTCCAGCAGTTCCTCCGCTGACTGTTCCAAATCCTCTATCTGCTGTCGGTAGGACTGCTGGTACTGCAGATATTCCTCACTGGTAATAATGCCGTCCTTATAATCCTCATACAGACCTCTTTCCCTGGACTTCACTTTACGGATGCTGCTTTGCACTTTGGCTATCTCCCCGGCATAAAAACGATACTGACGGACACCGTAGCTGCTATGGTTCCGCTCCCTTGTCTGCTCCGTCTTTTCCAGACACAGCTTCATATGGGATTTGATAACCTGAAAAACGGCATCATGAAGCTCCCTGTATTTCATCTTCCCATGTGCCGTGCATTTCATATGCCGATTAAATGGGGTAGTGGTGCACCGGTAATAAAAGTAATTGCTCCCACTGTTGCTGCGGACAACCCCGATGTTTTTCCGGCAGCATGCACAGATACATTTCCCCAAAAAGAAATTTTCCGGTGTTTTCTCATGCTCCAGCGCTGCATTGCGGGCATGAAGATTCTGCACCTGCCTTTTGATTTTTTCCTGCACTTCTGCGAACACCTCCCAGCTGACAAGGGGCTCATGGGTATTGGGAATAATAAGCCAATATTCCTCTGAAACCCGCCTGTCTTTGTCCGGGTTATTAAATCCGCCCTCCCTTGTGGCATGCACACTGTCGCCCACATAATGCCAGTTTGTCAAAATCGTCTTAATGTGTAGGTGATACCAATCTCTCGCTGTTTGTGCTTTTCCGTCATTCCCCTGCTCCAGATAACGGTACTTTGGCGGTGAAACAATCCCTTCACTCTGTAATTCCCTTGCGATTTCAGAATAGATCATCCCCTTCAGGTACATTTCAAAAATCTGTTTTACGACCGGCGCTGTCTGTTCATCCACAACCAGCTTTTTTGCCGTATTATCTTTCCTGTAGCCGTAGGGCGGGCGGCCATAAATATATTCTCCGTTTTTCCACATGGTCTGGTAGCTAGCATGCATTTTATTTGATAGGTCTCTCGCATACCACTCATTGATGATATTTTTCAAGGGCATGGTCAAATCCGTCCCCTTACGGTTAGTATCAAAATCATCATTGACAGCAATATAACGCACATGGAACAGTGGGAATATCCGCTCAATATAAGTGCCAGAATCAATGTAATTCCTGCCAAGCCGGCTTAAATCTTTGGTAATTACCGTATCAATCTTCCCTACCCTGATGTCCTGCATCATACGCTCAAACTCCGGGCGTTCAAAATTTGTGCCGCTGAACGAAACATCCGCGTAAACATCTGCCAGTTCCATATCTTCCTGCTTTTCAATAAAGTTTTTCAGGTACGCAATCTGCGTCTCCACCGTGTCACGCTCCCGGTTTGCCTCTGTTTCATAGGACAACCTTACATAGATGGCAGCATGGTAACGGTTGCTATCCTTTCCAAATCCACTGATGTTTGCAGCATAAGATTATCTGCTGATTCCGGCACAGTATCCATTGCCAAACTGCTTTCCGGCACTGACATAGCAATGGGTAGATTTTTTCTGCTTTTTCTTGCCATATCACACCGCCCTCCTTTCCAGCCCAGCGACACCGGCAGCACTACCTAATGCCTGCCCTGTATCTTCCTGCACAATATTTCCCTCTGCTAAAATTTCCGTTCCCTTGAATTGAACATCCGGATTTTCATTTCCACTACAGCCAACTTCATATCCAAGCCTGTCCAGGTTATCCATACATTCCCGATAACAATCGTCAAAATCAAAAGTGACTTCAATAGAATTTTTATCCATCACCTTTACCTCACGGATCAGTGACACCGCCACATTCCGTGTGAGTTTTTCGATATTCTGGTGCTCTGTAAAATAATCCAACCACACAACCCCTTTGCTTTTCCGTTCCAGAATCTCCTCCATCTCCAAATCAATCTGCCGGATGGAAAGCTGGGCATTTTTCCTGCGGCTCTCATAGGCGGCATGAAGTTCCTTGTATTCGTTTTTAGAAATCATGCCATCCTTCAAATCCTCATAGAGCATACTTCTCAGGTCTGTACAGCGTTCCACCTCTGCCTGCTTTTCCGTTTTCCTGTCTTCCAGTTTCTTTATATCCATCTGCTGGAACGGAACCGTACCGATAAAGGAAAGAATCCTCTGCAAATCCATGATATTTTCAATGTGTTTCTGTAACAGTTCCAGCACGGCATTTTCCAGTTTTTCCGTTGACATGCTGTGGGGACTGCATTCCTTTGTTGCCTTGTTGGTGGCACAAATATAATAGGAATACGTCTTGCCACCTGCCTTTGTTGTCTTGCGGATCATCGGCATGCCGCAACCGCCGCATACCACCAGACCGGACAGTGGGTACACCTCCCCATTTCCCGGTGCTGTCCGGGTATCCATGGCAAGCAGCCTCTGCACCACTTCAAAATCCCTGTCGGAAACAACTGGCTCATGGTTCTTTTCAATCCTTACCCAGTCACTTTCCTCTTTCCGATAAGCCTGTTTTACTTTATGGTTCGGGGTAGTCTGTCTGCCCTGCACGAGATTCCCGATATAAATCTCATTGGTCAGAATCCACCGTACTGCCACCGAAGTCCACCCCGATTTTTCCTTTACTTTAAAGCTAGTCTGGTAGTTGCTCCCCATGCTCGTTTTGTACTCCGCCAGGGGCAGGATACCGGATTCATTTAACTGATTTGCAATGGCATCCTGGCTCATGCCATTCAGCTTCATACGGAAAATATCCTGTACCACGCCCGCTGCATAGGTGTCTATCTCCAGTTTGTGCCTGTCATCCGCTTTCTTCCGATAACCATAGGCAGCAAAGGAGACGATAAACTCCCCGTTCCTCCGTTTTACATCCAGATGGCTCCGTATCTTGACGGAAATATCCCGGCAGTAGGCATCATTGATTAGATTCTTAAATGGAATAATAATATCATCGGAACTGTCATTCTTATTCTGGCTGTCGTAGCCATCATTGACAGCGATAAACCGCACGCCAAGTGCCGGGAAAAGACGCTCAATATACATGCCGGAATCAATGTATTCCCGCCCAAACCGTGACAGATCCTTGACGATGACACAGTCCACGGTTCCCCGCTTGATGTCCTCTAACATCATCTGAAATGCAGGACGTTCAAAAGCTGACGTTAGATAACGATACTTTTGAAAACACTGGAAAATCAAGGTT
>CANSYK010000127.1 GCA_947651225.1 uncultured bacterium
TCTGTGCGCCTAAAATTTCTTTTATTTTGAAAAATCTAACCGCACAGGTGGAAATTATCCGCAAGTATGTGGGGATAAAGGAACTCACACCCGCAATCGTCAATGAATTATTAAGAGCTTCCAGTTCGTCAGACGTTTTATCAAGTTTACCTGTTACTCTGCCACTACGTTTGCCACTGGCTTCTATTCCGTCCTTAATTCTTTGAACTGCTATTTTTCTTTCCTGCTCTGCTCTGTCCAGCTCCACAATCAACAATAGCTTTACAGTGCTTTCAAGGCTCGTCCTCGCTACTAAATTCTGTACCTTTGCCACATTCAATAACTGCTTTATATATGGCGTGCTTACTGTCTGATTATCAATAAAAATCGGTTCAACGCCTTTATTCAATAGTTCCATATACTTCACATATCCCTGCTCTGCTTCTCTTGTAAATCAGCATATATCTTTAAAAACAATCATATCTCCCGGCTGTACTATGCTCTCTAACTTTTGCCATTGCTTACGCTCTGTAAAATTCTTTCCGCTTTTATCTTCCCTATACTCTAACAGAAATTCAATATTGTTTTCTTTTGCATATCTCTGTAATGAACTTTTTTGACGGGTAAATTTCTGTAAATCTCTTTCCTCTGACGTGCCTATTCTCATATAACTATATACATTACACATAATAATACCGCCTTTCTGTTATCAAATAAACTATAGATATTTTGATGGTTACTACATCTCAAAAAAGAACGGTCAATAAAATTTAATAGGGAATTGTCATAAAAGAAAGAATATGGTAGAATGGCAAAGAGGAACAATCGTGTTGCAGGGTGGTAGCCTCCCAAAACTTCATGCCCGGTTTACTGGAATACATAAGAGGGGAGGTGGCGCAAATGACAGCTTTTGAAATCATTTCGATTTTCATAGGTATATTGGCTTTGCTAATTGCCTTTGGTAGTTTTGTTATAGCGTTGCTTGCCTTTCTCGATAAGAGGAACAAGCGAAAATAAATAAGCCTACCTTGTATCTTGGCGGAACAGGTAGGCTTATCGTCTAATCATGTGAGGTCAACCACTTTGTGGGCGGTTGTTTCCTCTTTTGTATCTTTAATATAGCATAATCCCCAGATAAATTCAAGAATAAATTCCGTTAATGCAAACCGTTAGGAAAGTAATAGACTGCTACCCTCTGTGGCTCTATGGGCTTGAAATAATCGTCCAGGTTTTCTCCGGCTTTTATCAATTCCTGCCGACACTGTTCTATCCTCTGTAAAAGTTCCGCTCTGTTATCGCCATTACATCATCTAAAGAGAAATACTCATGCTCATTAAATGCAGATGCAAGGCTCATTCCCAAACCGCTGTATATGGCTTATAATGATAAATCATAGTTCTTTATGCCATCATCTATAATCGGCTCTAATTCGGCTCTGGTAATAACAAGGTTTATCCTGTCGTAATGCTCTTTGATATGCTGATTTTTACATGCTGTTCGTGTCATAGCTTCGCCCCTTTGCTGTCCATGAGATTTTATGAGAACTTGCATGATGGGAAACATATCAAAACAGATATTTTAACCGCAAATCCTCTTGTTTACTGGCTTTTAAGCATTTTAGCAAAGCCTTACGCAAGACACAACACAAAAACTATATACAAATGGTGCTGTACTGGTGTTGTAGTGGTGCTATACGTCAAAATCTGTGACATTTTAAGGAAATTATTGACTACCTAGAAAATAAAGAAAAAACCGAAAATACTGGACTTTCGGGAGTTTTGCGTACTTTTTGAAATTGTAGTAAAATTATCTTACAGAACTTCAAACCGCATAAAATAAGGCTTTACAGGCTATTTGTGTGCTACAAGTGTGTTACGAAAAACCATTTTTACCTATTTTTGAACACTTACAGACACTTTCTTTTTTCTGCTCAAGCATAATTTCTACCTGTCTTTTATGTTTTTCATATTCTGCCTGTAATTCTGCCCTGCGTAAAGCGATATACTCAACCGAAGAAGTAAACCCATGCTCATTGAATTTATTCATACTGTTTCTGTATGCTCCGGCTTCCACAATATCAAATTTTTCCAATAATTCACGCTTTGCCTTGCCTATCCGTAACCGGCGCAGCCCTCTTTCCTTTATCTGGCGTATTCTGTCTATGGTTACGCCCTGCTCTCTGGCTACTGCTGCCATTGTCCGATTACTTATGAATATCTCTTTTAACAATGCCCCATAATTAGCTTTTAGAGTGTTCGGCATACATTTACATTTTATCTATCGTTTCATCTTCAAGGCAAAAATCGGCTTGTATGGTATTGGCAAGTGTCAAACTGTTATCATCTGATAAAGGAGTGTCTAAACTGGCTATCCCCTGCATCTGTATTTTCAATTCCGGCAGCAGTCTAACAGATACACGTATTTTATCAGCTATTTCATTGTCTGTCGGCACTCTGCCTAATTCCTGCTCCGACTCCTGTACGGTTTTCTTGTAACGTACTATACAACAACTGCATATAATCCGTTACAGAATAACCGTTCCTAATTTCAGAAACAATTTGCTCATTCGTCATTGCAATGCACCTCCCCCCTTTGCTATAATTTGAGTAGATGCAGGATATAAAGAGAAGTCAGCCCACAAAAGCAACGACTTCTCTTTTATTTTATCACCAAACCGCCTTTTTGCCTATTTCAAAAAAATTTTAGAATGGCAGCAGTCCATGTGAACTCTGCCCTAAACAAGCCTTATTCTGCTTTCAATTCCCTCTTTCGTTCTCTGGTGCAAGTCCTGTACTTCTTTCTCCGACTGTTCAAAAGCAAGCCTTATCTGTTCCTTTGCAAGCGACATAAGGTACTTATTCACACCCTCTAAGATAAAGCCAACATTTGTTCCGGTCATTGATATATTGCTCTCTAATGCTTTCTTATATGTGCTTGTGTTGATATGCGGCTCTTTCAGAAAGACAAGCTCTATACCCTTATTATATAATTCTTCATACAGACAAAAGCCCTCGTCTACATTCCTGCTCATTCGTGATACACTATCAAAGATAATAATATCTCCTGCTTTGGCTTTTTTATACAGCTTATTCCATCCTGGTCCGTCCTGCTTTGTTCCTGTATATACTTCCTGTATTATCTCAGCCTTATCATAACTGCCCTTAATATTTCTAATCTGCCTGTCAATACTTTGCTGTTTTGTACTTATCCGGCAATATCAATACATACACATAAGCAACGCCTTCTCTTTTAGTATCACTTCTACCGTTCGTCTGTTTTGATACTTCTATTTTACCTCTTGTTATTGTTGTTGCCAATAACTTTTGATACTATTTTCACTAACATTACTTTTGATACAATGCAAACATAGAAGCAATGCTTTATTTTGACATCGACATATAGTACTATATATGATACTATATATTATAAAAAAGGCTTATGTCGTAGATGTGCTGAATAGGATAGGGGAATAATCCCCTTATCCTGGCATAGCATAACAAGCGGAAAGGAGCAGGAAAGCATGGAAGTTAAAGATTATATGAAATTGCCCTATACAAGATTAGTACAGGAAATGAACGATGAAAGCGGACATTATTTCTATGGCAGAATTTTGGAACTTGACGGATGCCAAAGTACCAGTGATACACTTGAAGAATTGTATGAAAGCCTTAATGAAGCAATGGAAGGATATATTGAAACAAAAATAGAAAACAATCTCTCTATACCAATTCCAGAAACACCAAACAATTACAGCGGTAAGTTTGTTGTAAGGCTTCCAAAATCTTTACATCAAAGATTAGCCATTGAAGCAGAAAAAGAAGGTGTAAGTCTTAATCAGTTAGCATTATACAAGTTGGCACTTTAATATATTATACGCACAAGGCAGGGAATCATCAACGCCCTGCCTTGCTTGGGGTAACGGTCTTTCTTTACTGCTTATGCGTTTTCCCAACAATCCGCCTTACTCCGATGTTTTCATGCAATGTATGTTCCTGCTGCCTGTCACGTCATTTACATAGCCCTTTTTCAGATAGATAAAATATCCCTCGTCTTTGGTATAGGACAAATCTTCTGTCATTTCACAATATTTTCTTGGCACCTGCCACTTTTCAAGCATCCGCTCCTGTTCTGCATGAAAACCCTGCTTTCGCTCTGCCATTCTGTTTGTACCGTCCACAAGGTCATTACACACAAGCATATAGAGATATTCATTGACACTTGCCCCTATTTCAGAACATATTTTCTTTATCCTGTCCTTTTCGCCTTTGGGAATAACAAAATTTATTCTGTCGTAATGCTCTTTGATATGCTGGTTCTTATACGCTGTTCTATCCATGAAAACACTGCCCTTTTTCTAATAACCGCATTATACAAAAGCCTTACGCAAGACACAAAATTTTTACACCCTCGTTTGTGTGCTATGTGTGTGCTACACTTCAAAATTCAGCACTTTTTACCACAATTCCAGAACACACAGGCATAAAAAAAACCCTTGAAAATACTGGGCTTTCAAGGGTTATACTGATTTCATTATTCTGCTTGTAATTATCTCTTACTAAACTGTGGAGCCCTACGAGCTTTCTTAAGACCATATTTCTTACGCTCTTTCATACGTGGATCACGTGTAAGATAACCAGCCTTCTTAAGAGTCGGGCGGAAATCATCATCTACTGTCAGGAGTGCTCTTGCAATACCATGTCTGATTGCACCAGCCTGTCCTGTAAAGCCACCACCACGAACAGTGATTTTTGCATCATACTTATCAACTGTATTTGTAGCGACAAGTGGCTGACGGGCAATAATTTTTAAAGTCTCAAGCCCAAAGTACTCGTCCATGTCCTTTTTATTAATTGTAATCTTACCGCTCCCTGGTACTAAATATACTCTAGCAATACTGCTTTTTCTTCTACCTGTTCCATAAAACTTTGCGTTTGCCAATTTAATTCCCTCCTCTCAATTATGCTCTTTCCTTAATCTCTAAAACTTCCGGCCTCTGTGCCTCATGTGGATGCTCTGAACCAGCATATACATGAAGCTTTGACTGCATCTGGCGACCTAGAGGCCCCTTTGGAAGCATTCCCTTCACTGCATGCTCAATAACATACTCTGGCTTTTTGGAAAGCATATCTTTGAGTGTTGTTTCTTTCATTCCACCTACATAATCTGAATGATGGTAATAAATCTTCTGGTCTAATTTCTTACCAGTCACTTTAATCTTTTCAGCATTTATTATAATTACATAATCACCTGTATCTATATGTGGTGTATAAGTTGGCTTATTCTTACCTCTTAATACATTTGCAACTTCTGATGCAAGACGGCCTAATGTATGTCCTGCTGCATCAACTACATACCATTTCTTTTCAATTGTGGATGGGCTTGCCATATAACTTTTCATCCCAGTACCTCCTAACTAATTTCGTATATCATTTTCAAACTTAATGCGTCTGATTGCTTATACCGGGGCTTATGGTCAGCTTTCACACGCCACATTTGATAATTATATTACGCAAAGAAATACTTGTCAAGAATTTTTCAAAATTTTCCAAAGTTCTACAATTTTAACAAAATCTTAAGAAATACTTGTATATTATTATTAAATTTCTTTTGTTGCCTTTCTGATTAATAAATGATAAAATTAAAATAGTTTACAGAATAATCAAATTGTTTGTTACCATTCACGGCTGATTTCAGAAAATAGCCAAACTCGTTGTGCTTGCACATAAGAGATTAATTATTTTCCGAAATCAGCGTGTAGGCTGTTCTAAAAATCATAAGAAAAACAAAAGCTGCTGTTTTTGCAACGCCAGACGGCATAGCCGGATGTTTTTTTGTATGATGTTTAGAATAGCCGTGATATAGTAACAATTGTTTTTCGGGTATGTCCTGTAGATGATACATTAAGATTTATAATTAAGAGGATAAAACTATGGATACAAAAAAGATATTAACAGCTAACCTCAAACCTGGAATGGTTTCTTCTGAAGCAGCTTATACATTTTCTAATCATTTGGTAATCCAGAGTAACACAACTCTAACTCCGGATATCATTGACAAATTAAAGTATTATGCCGTGAAATCCATAAAAATCTATATGTCAGAAGATGGACCTTACATAGCTAAACAACCAGAAGAGTTATCTAAAACAGACAACTCTGAAAAGCCTTCTGGAGACTCTACCTATTTTGAAAGAATCCAGCAATCCAATGAATTTAAAGAATTTAAAGAAATTTTCACAATTTCTGTAGAAAAATTTAAAAAGGAAATTAATGAACTTATTCTCAAAAACACTACTGATATCATCAGCGATATGTTAAAGGAAACCAATACAATCCTTTCCAAAGCCAGAAACCCACTACATCTTTTGGATATGCTGCAATGCCTGCATGGCTATGATGATATGACTTATATGCATTCTATAAATGTTGCGCTAATCTGCCATATAATTGGCTCATGGATTAATCTTCCGCCTGCCGATATTGATACACTCGTTACCTGTGGATTACTGCATGACATCGGGAAACTGAAAATCCCGGTAAAAATCATAACAAAACCTGGTAAATTAACAGATGAAGAATTTGAACTTGTCCGCTCTCATCCTCAGATGGGATATGATATTTTATCTACCAAAGATTTAGATGAACGAATTAAACTTGTAGCATTACAGCACCATGAACGAATCAACAGAACCGGCTACCCAAATCATCTTACCGCCTCCGAAATCCATCAATTTTCTTCGATTGTAGCAATCGCAGATGTATATGACGCAATGACTTCAAACCGTGCTTATCGCAAAGGTATATGCCCTTTCACTGTTATTGCTACTTTAGAAAAAGAAAAAGAACTGTATGATCCAGGACTTCTCTATCTTTTTATGAAACGGACTATTGAAGCCTATATCAATGTAGAAGTCCTTTTATCAAATGATGAGTATGGCAAAGTTGTTCTGATTAACCAGAATCTTCTATCCAGACCAGTTGTTGTGACAAAAAACAATACATATGATTTATCCCGGGATTTCAGCATTGATATCAAAGCCTTGATCTAAAATACACAGCTTATGTTATATCTTACATATCACTATTTTACGCAATTCCTAATGATTAAGAATATAACCCTTGCTTCAAGAACTGGAACAAGGGTTATATTCCGGGAAAATAAATAAAAATCAAATAACACCACCGTAAAAGTAATCCGGTCAGAATCAATGCAGTCTGAAACATCACATCAAACCAACGCCGTTTTACTTTTTCTTTTCCTGTTTTCCGGTTCGCTTCCACCAAATCAATCTGATTGGATGCTTTGCGGATTAAATGCATATAAAATGCAATAATCACAAACCATAACAGAAACAAACCTGCACCAAGTAACTGCATCAATCCATCTTTCTCAGGATGATAAACTTTTTCTACATTTTTCGCATTTGCCAAAAGCTGAAACGCATAATATAAATAGTCAAGCGAGACATATCCCCATAAAACACTAATCACGGAAAAAATCAAACGCTTCCACCACTTCAAAATCACTCCTCCTTTACGGCTGTACCTCTATTGTCTCCTTCTCTATGTGGCAGAAATGATTTGAAAAGCAGACGATGCATCTTTGTATCATGCAAACATATCAAAATGCAGTCCAGAAAGCAAAGAATTTTCCATACTCATTCTCGCCGCCTCATATGGATTAGACATTTCATATTGTACAACATCCTGGCTCTTATAGTTCTCTGCTAAATTAACCTGTTCCTTTAAAGCAACCCTTGCGTCCTCTGCAAAAGCATCCTTTCCACTCTCAGCCGATACCGCCAGTTTTATCCTGTCTTCATCATCGTGAAGCTTTGCGATAGGACTGACAGGAGTAACCGCTGATACCGATTTCCCCCGATTGCGAGAATTTGCAAATGCATAGATGCTCTCTGCATGAAGTGTAGAATCAACACCCATAACAACCATAAAACCACCTCCTATACATTAAGCCCTTTTCTAAGGAATAAAAAGGAATCCGAAACTTTATGCCTTTTTTACAGTATACGCCCATCTTCCAATTTATGCAAGATATGCTTCTCACTTTGTGGGAAATTTAAATCAAATTGTCACTGTTCACACGTTAAGGAACTATAAATAAATTCAGGGATTTTTTGCATGATTTTTGCAAAATGCGTGCATTCAGCATTAAAAACGCTGCCTGAAAATTTAAACGAATCTTAACAATTTTCTGCATTGAATTTTAAACTTTTTTTCTCTACAATAAGACACAGTAATATTACTACAAAAACAGCGTTTTTCATTAGGATTTAAGCCGCAAAAACGCATCATGGAGGAAATTATGTACCATATTCTTGTATGTGACGATGAAAGAGATATTGTATCGGCATTGGAAATCTATCTAAAAGCAGAAGGTTACAAAATATTGAAAGCATATACCGGAAAAGAGGCCCTTGCCATTATGAAACAGGAGGAAATTCATCTGGTATTGATGGATATTATGATGCCAGAAATGGACGGAATCCATGCCATGACAGAATTAAGGAAGTACAGCAATGTACCAATAATCCTCCTGACTGCAAAAGGCGAAGATACGGACAAGGTCCTTGGGCTGAATGTCGGCGCAGACGACTATATCACAAAACCTTTTAACCCTGTAGAACTGCAGGCCAGGGTAAAATCCCAGATTCGCCGAGACTGTAGATTTAACTGTGTATTGTTGAAAATTGGTATGTAATTCATTAAAATCAGAAGAGAATATGTCTGCTTTATTCGT
>CANSYK010000128.1 GCA_947651225.1 uncultured bacterium
AGAATTTTTATTTTTAATCGTTACATTGTTCTATTTTCCAACCGCACAGGTGGAATTTTTTTGAGGCAAATATAGCGCAAAGCATAGGGTGCAGATTGTAAGGAATTGAAAGTTCCTGAAATAAATTTTCAAACACGCTCTAGCAAGGGAGATTGGAGTAAGGAAAAAAGGTAAAGTTAAGTAAAAGTAATTCTTTTCTTTACATCCCACATATGATATGATACAACATAATAGAGGAGGTAGTTTGTATGGATATAAAGAAGGCCATTCCAATTGGAATTGAATCATATAAAGAAATAATTGATAATGATTACTACTATATTGACAAAACACTGCTTATCCGGGACTTATTGATACAAAAAAGTAAAGTTACATTGTTTACACGTCCAAGGCGTTTTGGAAAAACTCTTGCCCAAAGCATGCTGCGGACTTTTTTTGAAGAAGAAGTTGCCGCTGATGGCACGATAATAGACAATTCAAGATATTTTGTGGAAAAAAAGATTATGGATGCTGGTGAACAGTATACTAAGCATATGGGAAAGTATCCTGTAATTTTTCTTTCTATGAAATCAGCAAAGCAGCCGGATTTTGAAACAGCCTATGAATGCTTATCTGATGAAATTATAAAAGAATATGACCGGCACAGGTATCTGTTAAACGGGAGCCAACTGACAGAAGATATTAAAGAGAGATATTCTGCCATTCTAATGCAAAAAGCTGGAAAGTCCGCTTATGCAACATCCCTTGCTTTTTTATCAGACTGCCTGGAAAAATATCACCATGAAAAAACTATTATACTGATTGATGAATATGATGTGCCATTAGAAAATGCCTATTTTAAGGGATTTTATGGCAGGATGGTAGAGTTTATCCGTTCGTTACTGGAATCGGCATTAAAAACAAATGATTCCCTGCAGTTTGCAGTTATAACAGGCTGCCTGCGCATCAGCAGGGAAAGTATTTTTACTGGTTTGAATAACCTTGATGTTGTTTCTGTTCTGGATGAAAACTATGCGGAACATTTCGGGTTCATCCAAACGGAGGTTGACGCCCTTCTTTCTTTTTATAATATCAGCCATGCGGCAAATGATGTCAAAAACTGGTATGATGGATACCTGTTTGGAAATACAGAAGTGTATAATCCATGGAGTATCATCAATTATGTCAAAAATACCGTATACCATAACACAGAATTCCCAAGGCCCTACTGGTCAAATACCTCTTCGAACAACATTGTCCGCAGCCTGGTCACAAAAGCGGACGCTGGCACGGTCCAGGAAATAGAATCCCTTCTTGCGGGAGCCACGATAGAAAAGCAGGTCCATGAAGATATCACGTATGGGGATATCGGTCAGTCTGAGGATAACCTTTGGAATTTCCTGTTCTTTACCGGGTACCTGAAAGCGGTGGGGAGGCGGTTTGAAAACCGTGCTATTTTCCTGAGCATGAAAATACCAAATGAGGAGGTTATGTATATTTATGACAATACAATACAAGAATGGTTCCAGCAGAGAATAAAGGCCATAGATTTTTCTGGTTTATACCATGCCATTCTTTCCGGTGATGCTGGGACAATGGAACGCTTCTTGAAAAAGCAGCTCCACGAAAGCATCAGCTTTATGGACAGCGCCGAGAAATTTTACCATGGTTTTCTGCTTGGGCTGCTTAGCGGGCTGCAGGGCTATAAAAAGAAATCCAATTTGGAGAGCGGCAATGGGAGGTACGACATTATCCTTATGCCGTATGATGAACAGCAGCCATCTGTCATACTGGAATTAAAGCGTGTTAAAAAGTATACGGAAATGGAGAAAATGTGCCAGGAGGCACTGCGGCAGGTTGAGGAACGGCATTATGATGAAGTCCTTGTGGAGGAAGGCTACCCACTGATATTAAAATACGGCATCTGTTTCTGCCAAAAGAGCTGCATGGTAAAAATTGACGGAAATGAAAACATATAGCCATGGGTTGAATCCCCTGCTTTTATCCTTGTTTATTGGGGGATTTTGAAAGAAACCATCTGGCAATGTAATAGTATAAAGAATCATAATAAGAACAACAACTCTGTGGAACATTGCGTTGTAGGCATTTCACAGCCATAACTCCGCCTGGTTGTCAGGGGAAAAAACAAAGCGCCAGACGACATAGCTGGATGGTTTTTCGCATGATGTTTAGAATAGCCGTAAATAGTAACGCAAAACTTGATTTGGAACTGGACAGTGAAGGATATGGACGTATTAAAAAATACTATTTGAAGCATACAATGAAAGCAGCTGCCAGATAAAATCGGTGGAACGTTTCAGGGGGCACACTAGCCATTACCAGGAACATATGTTGGCAGACCAAGTGCCAATGCAAAAGTTAATAAGAAACAAGAGTATCAAGATAATACAGATAGGATTGAAGCGGAACGCTGCTTTAGCTTAAGGAAAAGTTGTTATGGTATGGGCTGCATTGTCACCAGATTGGAAGAACCCTAACTTATATCTATCGCATTATCTGTATTTTCCTTAACACCAATGATACTGAACTAAAACACGCTCTAGTGAAATGTTAACGGTATCTGCCTTCTGTTTCCTGTAGCTTTGCACAAAGCAGATTTCTGTTGGTGCCAAAGAAGCACCTAATACTTTTACATTAACTTTTGGACTTCCAAGCAAAGCAGCATTATCTCTGCTGTCAATTCAATTACCTGATTTCCTGCTATTTTACTCTATTTTACCATCAAAATATGCATTGAGAATATTTTGTGGATTATCGTAATAAAAGCTGCTGTTATAGTCTTGTATTTTTTCACTGACAAAGGAATTATAGATCTGTATCAGCACTGTTACGGCGTCTGATTTATGGTTTCCCATAGCTCCAAGTATAAGTCTTTTATATATTTTTCCAATATCCCAGTAGGATGGCACAGCATATCTGGCAGCTGATACATTATCAAAATCGCCTTCACAAATACCTGCTTCCAGGATAAAATCATCACTAACTTTGTCAATATTATCACTATGGTAAATATCTGCCAAATCATATATTTTTTGTATTCGTTTCCTGCCAAGGGCATTCACTACTGTATTTCTATGGTTTTTTGTCTTTCTTGCCATATATTCAATTAAGCTGCAGGTAAAAAATAAGTCATTTTCCTTTTGGTTCTCTCTTCCTGTCATTATACCTCTATCCTTATGCAAATAGTTACACAATTACATTTTCACATGACTGAAACCGGAGACATTTCAAAGCGGCATCCGTGCAGAAATTAATCTGGTGTGTAGGATATTTAAACTTTGCCATAACCCAGAATTGCTCCCGTGTGATGATTCCATCCATATAGTCAGCAATATAATTATATATTTGATCATTTGCCATTGCCCCGATTACGATATCATAACTATGTTTTTCCCCATGCCTGCAATTTATAATAAAATCCAGCCACCCTTCTGTCATTTCACGGAACTCCAATATTTTCAGGCTGGTATCTAACCGCACAGTATAGGTATTTACTTTGGGAGTATCATATCTACGTGCCCAGCGTTCTGCCTGTTCACGGATAATGGTGCAATAAAATCCAGAGCCAAAATCCTTTGTATTTCTGCCGCTTATTATTTCCGGGCAGTCAATTTTTACATAACTTCCGTGATATACTGTCATTATCCCCATAAATACTCCATTCTGTCGCTTGTACAATTTTCTTGCATATTCTATTATATTGGTAAAATTAAATAATGGCAAGCAGGTTTTTTCAGACGCAAGCTTGGAAAAAACGTTACTGTTCATTCCGCTCTCAGTAAGAGCAGTGCTTTTAGTACTATATGTACATATTTTGCAAAAAATACTACAGCCTACACGCTGATTTTAGAAAATAATCACCCTCTTACGTGCAAGCACGACGAGTTTGGCTATTTTCTAAAACCAGACGTGAATAGTAACAAAAAATCTGTTATATTGTATTTAAATAACTGATAATCTTAGAGCGTGTACAATTATTTTCATAATTCTTGAAAGGAAATGATTATTATGTTAGATACAGGAAATAAATTTTCACTGGTTGAGTGTATGCAGGAGGTTCCAGATCCGAGAAACTCCATATAGCCAGAAACACAAGCTTATTGATATAATCATGATCGCTGTCACGGCAGTCCTATGCGGCATAGATACCTGGAACGAAATAGAGGGCTGGGCACATTCCAAAAAAGAATGGCTGGGAAGCTTCCTGGAACTGTCAGGAGGAAAAGGGACTCGAAAAGGAAGACAGGAAATACGGGAATAGTATGTAGAAAACAGTATTGTCTGGCTCAAGGAGTGTCACCCTGAATGGAAGGGTCTGGATGGGATTGGTGCCTGCAGATCAACAGTAACAGAAAAAGGCGAAACAACCACAGCCATTTCCTATTCCATATACAGCCAGCTGGGAATGGGTACTAAAAGGCAAAAGGGCTCATTGGGGAACCAAGAGCCGCCTGCACTGGGAACTGGATATAGGATTCTGTGAAGATGAGATCCAGATACGTGCAGGGAATGCAACAAGAAACGTAAATGTACTGCGTCATAAAGGGATAAATCTCCTGAAGCAGAAAAAGGCTGCAAACTAAGAATGGCAAGTAAAAGAAATGTGGATATGATCTGGATTATCTCTACAAAGTACTTGATGGATTGAATACAGGTATGTTAAAGGGGAGGGTAAAGACATTAACAAATCATGCGTTTACCATGATATTTGTATAAGTAATTCTTTTCTTTTTAGCGAACATATGATATGATAGGGACAAGGCAGAGGAGGTATGCACATGGACATAAAGAAGCCTATACCAATTGGGATTGAATCCTATAAAGAAATAATTGATGGTGGTTACTACTATGTTGATAAAACATTGCTTATCCGGGATTTATTGGCACAAAAAAGTAAAGTTACCCTTTTTACCAGGCCAAGGCGTTTTGGGAAAACACTTGCCCAAAACATGTTGCGCACTTTTTTCGAGAAAGAGGTTACCGCTGATGGTACAGTAATGGATAATTCCAGATATTTTACAGGGAAAAACATTATGGATGCAGGTGAGCGGTATGTTAGCCATATGGGGAAGTACCCAGTTATTTTTCTTTCTATGAAATCAGCAAAACAGCCGGATTTTGAAACAGCTTACAACTTGATGCTGGCAGATATCGTTACTGAGTTTGAACGGCATTCTTATCTGCTTGGAGGTGATACGCTGACACCAGCACAGAAGAAGCGTTACAATGCTGTTTTAGAACATAGTGCTGGACTGGCAGAATATACCGCTTCCCTAAAGTTTTTATCTGATTGCCTGGAAAAGTACCATCATGAAAAAACTATTATTTTGATTGATGAATATGATGTGCCATTGGAAAATGCTTATTTTAAAGGATTTTATGACAGGATGGTTGGTTTTATCCGTTCATTGCTGGAATCTGTACTAAAGACTAACGATTCCCTGCTGTTTGCGGTTATAACAGGCTGTCTGCGCATAAGTAAAGAAAGTATTTTTACTGGGTTAAATAATTTCGACGTTGTTTCTATTTTGGATGAAAATTATGCGGAATATTTTGGGTTTATACAATGCGAAGTTGACAGTCTTCTTTCCTTTTACGATATCAGCCAGGCAGGGGACGATGTAAAAAACTGGTATAACGGATATCTTTTTGGGGATACAGAGGTATATAACCCATGGAGCGTTATCAATTATGCCAAGGACATAGTATACCATAATACAGACTTTCCTAAGCCTTACTGGTCAAATACCTCTTCAAACAGCATTGTCCATGAGATGGTTGCGGAAGCAGACAGTAACACTGTGCAGGAAATAGAAAGCCTGCTTACAGGGGATACCATAGAGAAACAAATTCATGAAGATATTACTTATAATGATATTCGGCAGTCGAAGGATAACCTTTGGAATTTCCTGTTTTTTACCGGATATTTAAAGGCAGTGGGCAGAAACTTCCGTTCAGATATCATTTATTTGGAGATGAAAATTCCAAACAGGGAAGTCCGTTATATCTATAATAACACGATACAGCAATGGTTCCGAAAAAAAACAGATACCATGGATTTTTCAGTTTTATATCACGCTATTCTGTCCGGTGACGCAGAAACAGCGGAAGGATTCCTAAAAAAACAGCTCCGTGAAAGCATCAGTTTTATGGACAGTGCCGAAAATTTTTACCATGGCTTTTTGCTTGGGATGCTGAGCGGACTGCAAAGTTATAAAAAGAAATCCAATTTAGAGAATGGTGATGGAAGGTATGACATCATTCTTATGCCATATGATGAACAGCGGCCAGCTGTTATACTGGAATTAAAGCGTGCGAAAAAATTTACAGAGATGGAAAAGCTGTGCCAGGAGGCATTGGGGCAGATCGATGAAAAACACTATGATGACGGGCTCATAGAGGAAGGCTATTCCCAGGTATTAAAATATGGCATATGCTTCTGTAAAAAAAGCTGTATGGTTAAAATATCAGAAAAGACAGATGGCAGGAAAGGAAACTATTGAACATCCAAGATTTCCTGTTTAATACACGCTCTAGGGAATCTTGGATGTTCTTTCTTGGGCAGGTATCAGAAACTGTGCTTAAGCAGGAAAAGTCTGGCGGAAAAATTTGTCTTTTTTAGATATGTCCAGATACACCCTGTCATAACAAGGCATCATAAATTAAAATTTGCATAAACAGTTTTTATAGTAATAGCAAGAAAATCGGTCAAGTAGACATCCCCCTTACGGGGCATGCCCCTCACAAAATCCGGACGTGCGGCTTTTCATAGGACTAATAATCTAAAATGCCTCTGAGTACATATGGTTTTCTCCTCTGAAACATTTTTCCATTGTTACCTGTCTTTTAATACAATAATGGTTTGTTCAGAGGATATTGCCCTTTGCAGCTACCTTTCCTCCAGTGGCATTACCCACTTTCAACAGTACTATGCAGCTGTCCGACTACCTGTAATTCACCTGTATTCCTTCGTTCATTGTCATACATACCACTTATACATTAGGATGCCTTCATCTGATATGGAAACTACAGGTTCTCCCAGTTGATACAATGCCATTGTGCAGTATGGCTGACTTACAACGCCGCTGTGCCGTACAAAATCTCACTATTGCGATAAATGTACGTGTTGATTTCCGCAAAGCAAACTGCGTCATCACACAGGACTCCCGTGATTTCGACGCTAAAATGCCTTATGACCCTGCTGCCTAGCTTCCTACGCTTTACCTGCACAGTTACCCATACAGGCATAAGGTTTGCTGCCGATGGTGTGGTTAGCACCCTGCTGGGTTGGATTTCCACCAGCTAAGCATTGCACCCTTGCTGGGCGCACTTACTATTCACGTACTGCATCAGCCGTCCCGCTTCTCTTTGCTATTTAGTTCTTTCATAATGCCAAGAAGATAGTCCATTTGCCTGGCATCCAGGAATTTTGCCTCATTGATAAACTCCTGGAGCAGGAGCGGGCAGGTGTTTTCTTCTTTGAAGAATTCCTGGGGCGTTATCTCAAAGTACTCACAAATCTCAAAAAAAGACCGCATAGCAGGAAGAGCCTTCTTATTTTCAATATTGTTAATATAGTTGTTTGCCAAGCCTAATGTTAAAGACATATCTCGTGCGGATGCCCCTTTTTGCGTTCTCAGCTTTGCTATCCGTTCTGGAACAAAATCCTTGTACATTGTTTTTCATCTCCTATTCTATAATAAAGTTTACATAATAAATTCTTTTATCCAAACAGATTAAAAAGGTGTTTAAGCAAAAACGCTAAAATGAATCTATTTATATCCCTGACATAAAGCTCTATAGAATTGTCCTCCAACACATTAGAAAATGCATATGCATAGTTTAAAGTAATCTCTGCCAAAGATTTCAACTGTACTTTGTTCACATTTTATCTTAATTTATTTGATAAACCTTTTCTATAAAGTCCATTGTTCAACAAATTGATTCAAGGCCGGATTCCTAAAGACTTTAGAAAATCTTCTAAGTAATTAGGAAATCCTAAAGTCGCAGTTAAAGTATAAGTACCTGCCGTTAAATTAGCTGTTGCATCAAATGTAGCTGTAAGCTGGGAAGCTTTTGTAGCCTTTAACTCAGTGATGTTGCCAAGAGTTGTAGGTGCATCGGTAGGGGTATCCGTTGGTGTATCTGTAGGTGCATCACTCGGTGTATCTGACGGGTTCGTGCTTGGGGCGTCAGAAGGTGTGTCAGATGGGTTTGTGCTTGGCGCATCTGTAGCCGTGGAAGCTGCCTTTTTAACAGTAACTGCTACATGTGGCCTTGTAAACCGGGGAGTAGGTGAGAGGAAATTTAAGAGAAAAAGCTGGAAGTCATTATGCAACTA
>CANSYK010000129.1 GCA_947651225.1 uncultured bacterium
TGGCTGGCATCAGTGCCTGCCAAAACAAAACTGTAATTTCTGCCCGGATGGAGTAGTAGGTGAAATTACAAAACAAAAGGAGGGCGTGGTTAAGTGAATAGGAATAAAATTATGCTTGTTGATGATGAGCCGGACATATTAGATTTACTTGAAAAAGCTCTAAACATAGAAGGTTTTTACAATATTACTAAAATTGATAATGGGATATCCGCTGTAATTACGTGTAAGGAAATCCAGCCAGACATCATCATCTTAGACGTTATGCTGCCAGATATAGATGGGTATGAAGTGTGTAAACAAATACGGGAGTTTTCGCATTGTCCTGTTTTGTTTCTTTCTTCAAAAAATGATGAATTAGATAAAATACTTGGCTTGGCTGTTGGCGGTGACGATTACGTCACAAAGCCGTTTAGTCCAAAAGAAATGGTATATAGGGTGAAAGCTGGGTTACGCCGTGCAGAATACAGACAAGTTCCAATACGGGATTTCTCTATTAAAATTGGTGAACTGATGATAGATACCGACGGCTGCAGAGTAATGAAGAATGATAAGGAAATCGGGCTGACCGCACGGGAATTTGAGATTTTACGGTACTTGGCGGAAAATTTAGGTCGGGTAATCAGCCGTGAACGTTTATATGAAACTGTCTGGGGTGAGGACAGCTTTGGATGTGATAATACGATGATGGTACACATCCGTCATTTGCGTGAAAAGTTAGAGGAAGACCCCGCAACGCCCCAATATATTATTACGATGAAAGGCTTAGGCTATAAGTTGGTAAATCCTTATGAGAAATAAAAAAAAACTAAGTCCATTTTTGCGAATCGTTATTTTAGTATTAGCATTACTTCTTATCGCTGTTGTTGTTGCAATTGGAATGTTTTACTACATTTTCGGAATAACTGAGCCGGAAGGTTTAAGTCTGGCGTCATGGCCAGATAGATTTACAGACAATTTTTCTGTATGGATGGAGAATGATAATGGCGATGTCAAAATAGAAGAAATAGGGCTTGAGAGGTTAGATGAATACGGGCTGTGGCTTCAGGTCATTGATGAAACAGGGCAGGAGGTTTTTTGCTATAATAAGCCTGAGAGTTATCCGGTGAGATATTCCGCATCTGAACTGATTTTGCTCCGCTCAAGTGCTTATCAGCAGGGGAATACCGTTTTTGTAAACAGCTATGAAGATTCAGGGGAAACATGGAGTTATTTAATCGGATTTCCTTATGAGATAGGGAAATATATGCTTTACTATAATGGTGAGAATGTGGGACGGCTTTCGCCATTGTTCCGTATGGGAATATTTTTTGGTTTGTGTGCTATTATTCTTTTTGTGATTTTTTATGGAGTTTGGCTTACCGGACATCTTGGTAAAATAGCAAAAGGTATCCGTAATGTTTCGATGCGTTGTTATACTATGCTGCCTGAAAGAGGCGTTTTTGGAGAAATCTATGGGGCGCTTAACAAAATGGATACAGAAATCCGCCGTAGCGATAAGGTTGGGCTAGATACAGAACGAATACGCAGGGAGTGGATTGCAAATATTACGCACGATTTGAAAACGCCGCTTTCGCCAATTAAGGGCTACGCAGAGCTGCTTATGGACAATACTGTCCCTGACGGTGAAACCGTACGGGAATACGCTGAAATTATCTTAAAAAATGTGAATCACACTGAAAAAATGATGAATGATTTAAAGCTGACCTATCAGTTGGATTCAGGTGCAGTACCGTACTATCCACAGACGGTATGCATTGTGCGATTCTTGAAAGAGCTGGTCATTGATATTGTAAATGCCCCTGCCTTTGCGAATCGGAGTATTGAGTTTGAAAGTGACATACAGGAATGTGAAGTTTGTCTTGACATTGATTTATTTCGCCGTGCTGCGAATAACCTTATCATTAATGCATTGACGCATAACCCACCCGAAACAAAAGTGACAATCAGTATAGAAACAGACCCGAAAAAAAGAATATTGATTTGCATATCTGATAACGGAATCGGTATGAGTGAAAAGGAACAGTCGGAGCTTTTTAATCGATATTACAGAGGGACAAACACGAAAGAAAAACCAGAGGGAAGCGGTCTTGGACTTGCGATTGCAAAACAGATTATAACACTCCACAATGGAAATATTTCTGTTAAAAGCAAACGAGGGGAAGGAACACGGTTTACTATCGTTCTTCCTTTCGTGGATCAATAACTTAAGGTTAAATTAAATTAAGTACAAAATACGGAATACCGGAAATAGGGATTTTCCAGTATTTATGCTGGTTTGCGCCACTATAAAGAAACAGAAAAAAGCATTAAAAAATATTTACTGGTAACAAACTGGTAACAAAAATTAATGTTCCGGAGTAGAGATTTTTTCAATTTCCTGTTTCAGTTCCTCCAGTGTCCGGTGGCCATAGACATTCTTTTCCACGTCATTTCCAAGTGCGTGCCCCATAAGCATATGTTTTGCTGTATCATCTACTCTGTATTTGTCACAAAGCCACGAGAAGGTGTGGCGGCAGTCGTGTGGGGTGTGTTTAATATTCCTGGACGTATACAGGATTCCAAGACGTTCCAGGACAGGATAGAATGTTTTACTCCTGTAGTTGCCTACACTTTCCTGTAACCAGGTATCTCCATCATAAGCAGCCACCATTGCATAGATATCCGGGTGGATTGGGACAATCCTGCCTTTGCCAGCTTTTGTTTTGACGCCGCCCTGAAAATATCCTTCTTCCAAATTGATTTTTATGTTTTTAAATGCAGAGATGCGGAAGCCGGAATATACCATAATAAGGATGGTATCAACGCCGGGGATGTCCAGGCTGTTCCAGAGCAGTTTCAATTCGTCTTCTGTGAACGGGATTCCGCTTTCGTCATCATCCGGGATATTGATTGTAACATATTCCGAATAGTCTTTTTGGACAAAATCATTTTCCATTGCAAATTTATACATCTGCCGGAACAGGTTTTTGATTAACTCAAGACTGGAATGTTTTAGCGGGCATCCGTCAATTACTTTCTGCAGGTGGACTTTGCGGAGTTCTGAAAAAACCATGTTATGGATTGCTGAACAGTTCTTGAAAGCGGCTTTTGTAGACCTCATGGAAGCCTGGGAGAAAGTTTTGGTGCTGTTGACATATTTTGCATCATAATACATCTTGTACAGCTCTGCAAAGGTTATTTTACGCATATTGATATCATAAGGGTCTGCATTGTATTTGGCCAGTTCTTCCAGCGCCTCTTTCCTTGTGGCATAGCAGCCGATTAGGGGGCGCTCAATGGCAGCAGTCCCTGTGTCGGCATTATAGGTTTCCTTGGCGGCGGCGCGCACCATAAAAGGTTTCCGGCGTTTGCCGGAGAGTTTGACGATACTGCCATATCCGTTTGGGTTTCTCATGGAACCACATCCTTTCATATGTTAAAATTAGGCATAAAAATAACACTATTTGAAAAAAGTGTTCCAATGTGATACAATATGAATTGTCAAGTTAATTGTTTCACATTGGAACATGGATGCCGCTCCTGTACTGTCAATACGGGGGCGGCGTTTTTAATATTTTAATAGTTTTGTGGGGATTGTCAAAATTTGTAGGCAATGCCGCTTTGCTTTAGGATTGCATTTGCAGTATGCCGGGATTTAATTTTTGTATCTACTGTTACATGGCGTCCTGTAATCGGGCTATACCAGATGTCATGGTCACCTTTGCCATGCCGTAAAAAAGCATAGCCATTTTGAGAGAGGAGTTTACGCACTTTCTTTTCGTATTCCGCCATTACAAAACCACCCTTTCATGACGTTCCGATTTAAATGTCAAAGAAAATGATTGGGATTCCGAAGCGTTCAGCGCTAATAGTTCTGGAACAGCGAACCGGGTACGTTCTAGTAAAGCATCAAAAGAGCCAGACTCTAATACAAGACCAGGGATATCATCACTTGTGGCAATCCATACGCTGGCTTCATTGTCCCAGGTAAAAGTTATAATATATTCCATAGGTTACCTCCTTGTTATTGGCTAACGGCTTTAATGGTGTCTGCGGTAGTATTCATAGCAGATGCAGTATGTACATTTCCTGATTTTAGTTTATTATCAGTTTGCTTTGAATGAATTAAAGGCATTGATAGCTTTTTTGGAAGGCTCTCCCATGAGGACAAATTTCCCATTAATTGCAACAGCACCTACTTCATAACCGTCAAAACCTTCAATTGGTATTTTCTTTCCCTTGGTCAATGCTTTATAATTTTTTGAGTTTACATCATATTCATATATTTCCACATTTGAATCACTATACTTAAAGCCGCTTATCGCCCCTATCATATCAGCAACCATTTGAGTTTTTTCTCCGCTGACAGCATTATTCTCAAGCATATGTTGTTCAATATCATCTAGGGAAGCATCCTTCTTTTCTTGAGGGGCTTCTTGCGTTTCCTGTGGTTCTGGTGTATCTGTTTCTTGTGCAGGGGATGTGGCATCTGGACTTTTTGTAGCTTCTGCAGTAGTTTTGGTTTCTGGTTCAGGTTCAGATGTGTTTTTATTGGAACATCCAGAGAGCGCTAATGCGGAAATCATTAAAAGGGTAATAATTTTTTTTCTCATATTTTTTCCTCCAAAGTTAATCCATGTCAACAGTTCAAATATAATTAAATGTAATATTAGTAAAGTTACCTGATTTTAAAGTTGCATGGTTTTTAATATATTTTAGTTATTGGTTAACAGCTTTATCGGTGTCTGCGGTAATATTCATAACAGATGCATCCGTTTTCTGTACATTCTTTGAGCGACTTTTTATATACGCTGCTTCTGCTTCTTCCACTGTCATTGTTTCGGATTTGGTAGCAGCAAGTTCTGCATTAACATCCAATAATTTCTTTGCTTCGCTTTCCAGGCGTTCCCAGTCAGATACACTAAGTCCTGCAAGCATAGTTATAAACCTGCTTTTAAAGGAGTTGGCTTCTTCATTAAGCAAGCCTCTTACCATTTTTGAAATTTCATTCTCACGGTCAATAGGAAGAAACATTTCGCCGTTCCCGTTTCTTAGCCAATCTTCATTTACATTAAATTCTCGGCAGATAGATGTAATAACTTGGTCGGTTATGGCATTTATTCCGCATTCCCATTGTCCTACAGTATTTCTTTTTACGCCTAATTTATCAGCGAATTTTTGTTGCGTAAGGTCTAAAGTTTTACGCAATTTTTTTAGACGTTTGTTCATTAACATACACCACCTTTCTTGAACAAAGAATACATCTAATTTGTATGATTGTCAACAGAAAAAGTCTTTAAAACAACAATTAGTCATATAAAGAACAAAAAAGGTATTGACAATGTTGTTTTAATAGCGTAGAATAGCTATAGAAACAACAAATAAGTTATGCAAAACGCATAGATTCTACAGAAAGGAAGTGGTTTTGCGTCACAAATATGTAGTAAGAAAAACAATAAAACAGGAACAGAAAGGTGAAAAACAAAGATGGCTATGATAGTAGTGTAAAGAAAAAATATGTTGTACTTTGACAATATAACAGGATGCCGGGTGTTCGTGGACAGGTTATCAGGGATACCGCCTTCACTGTCTATGCGTTGCACCTTCCAGACACAATAAAAGGTAACAATGTCTGGCTTGGCTCAATGTTGTCCATTCTTGCACAATGGAGTTTCGTTGAATTAGCCCGGTTATCGGTGTCAGTTACCTGACAGAGGGGCAAATAAATTACCCACTTTTAATATGGTAGTAAAGGCTGGTGTCAGATTTGTAATGTTATCCGCGATTGGCTTACCAAGTGTTGCCAATGCGGTGTTGGATGCAACAGATGTGTTATATTTCATGTCTCTCCTCCTTTGTTGTTCCGTAACTGCTTTACTTATTGCTTCATTTTTTTTCAATTATGTTATCATACGATTTTTTATTCGTATATCTGTATGTTACCACACAGTTCAGCATATTTCTTCATCCTGCATATTGTCAATTTGAGTATAACACAATGTTAAATAAAACACAAAAATTTTACCGAGATGATGAAAAAAGTTCAATAACTTAGGACAGAAAATATAAAATTATCAATAGATTCTACAGAAAGGAAGTGGTTTTATGTCAGAAATATGTAGTAAGAAAAACAATAAAAGAAGAGAGAATAGCAAGACACTGACCCTCCAAGCAAGGAGAGCCAGAATTTTAAAAAGATTGTTGTGCATTAATTGGTATAGGGATTGATGTTTTGTGCTGTAAATATAGCGTTTAATCGTTGTAAAGCGCTTTTGCTATATTGAAGCGTCTGTGCAATTTTGTCTTTTTGCTGAATAGATAATGTTGCATCAGACAAAAAATCTTCACAATCATCAATTTGCGCTTCAAGTGCAGAGTGCACGACAATAAGTTCATTTATGGAAAAGGTTGTTTCGCTTGTATCTTTCATAGCAGATATCTCCTTTCTTATGTACTTGGCTCTGGCAGGAGCCTGTAAGAAGATTATAGAAGAGAAAAAAACAACGGTCAAGCGACAAAATAGGCAAAAACACAATAGATTCTACAGAAAGGAAGTGATTTTATGTCAGAAAGAGAAAAACAGATTATAAAAACATTCGCTGTAATCATTCCAAAACTTTCTGAATGTGATAAGAGTTACCTGCTTGGACTTGGGGAAGGAATGCGGATTAAGGTTTGGACGCAGGAACAGAAAAGAAAGAAGGAGTTGGGAGCAACATAGATTTTTGTAGGTAGCACTCAATAACTTAGGAAGGAAGGGCAGCAGGATGCGGGATTACACAATTAAATTTCAAGATGGAGAAAACAAATATGTAGTGTATGTGATAAGAAAGCTATTCTGGAAAAGGATTGTTGGTGCAATTAGGATTGGTGATAAAAGTAAAAGTGAACATGATATCAGTCTTTCTGCGGAGTTTTGCACCGCCACTTTTCAAGATGAATTTTGGGCATGGCGGTGCAGACAGAAACAAAAATTAAGAAAATTAAAACGGTATTTGATTAAGGAGAGAAGATATTAATACTGTTAGACTTGAGGAGGCTACAGTGGAAAGGGAATTTGAAGTGATTTCAGATAAAAAATCTTTTATTTTGTTAGATTTTTTATCTTGGGATAAGGCCGGATTTTTCAGTTCATAAAGTAGTGTGTTCATTAGTTCCTTATATTCAGATGGCAAATCAGCATTATCTATATCATTAGATATATGATTGTAATTATCAGAAACAGAATTAGCATTGCCATTAATGAGTATACAATTATTGCCTTGTGTTACGACTGGTGTAATATTTGGTTCCTGAAAATCATTTTCTACGAAGTCAACTCCATAAGAAGATAGCATGACTATAGTATAACCAGAACATACTTTAGTATCAATTAACCCTTTGTCCTCAAGATATTGCAATTGAGTTATTTTCCTTTTTTTGTCTTCTACAGAATCATAGTAATAAGTTGTAGAGTTACGTCCATTTAGATAGTTTTGATAGGTTTCTTTCAGTGTTTGAAGTTGAAAGTCTGTCATATAATAAAACTCCTTTTTATGTACTTGGGTATGCCAGTACCCTGTATGAAGAGTATAGGAGATATAAAAGGAAAATGCAAGCTTTGAAGAGGGGAAAAGGGAGTGGAACAGATAGTAGGTTATCATTCTAAAACAGTAGCAGATAAAATAGTGACACTTATTAAAGGGATGAATGACACTGAACAGGAAAGGCTGTTTATTTTCATTCAGGGCGCTAATTTTGTCAAGGGGTATGATTCAGAACATAAGAGTGAAGTTGTTAATTAAAGAAGATTAGGACAGGCAGGTGAGAGAATGCAGATAGTAGAAGGGAAAGTTCCACTGCCATTAGCGGCAAGAATCCTTGGCATATCAGAGCCAAGCGTCAAAGGTGGAATGATTGCAGGAACATTGCCGATCGGGGCAGCGTGGAAGAATGCAGAAGGCAATAAGAACAGTACATACCATATCAGTCCACAAAAGCTTGCAGAATATGAAGGTTACACGAAGGAACAGATTTTAGAACTGATTGCAGAATACAAGGACGGAAAGATTTAGCGTTACCCAGGGCAGTTGATGCCCGGAAAGGAGTGCTTATGGGAAAGATGGATAAGAAAGCGGATGAAGTAAAGAAGCTTCAGGAAGAACTTGACCGCAGGACGAAATTAGAACTGGTAGCAATAAAATTAATAACGGAAGGCATGCATAAGGAAGCAATGGAAATTCTGGCCTCTTTGGATGATGAAGCCATTAAAAAGTTATCAGGGGAATAAGGTATTTTGCTGTGCTATCGGCATGACGGGCAATTACTCCCACCCTATTATATATACCCC
>CANSYK010000130.1 GCA_947651225.1 uncultured bacterium
AGGTATTTTCTTTGGTCAACTCCCTTTACACTTTAAATTATACAGGAAGCTTTCTCTATTTAATATAACATATCTTTCTAAAATTATCTTAATAGAAATTGCCCTGTTATGGCAAGCACAACGAGTTTGGCTATTTTCTGAAACCAGCCGTGAATAGTTCATTGTCCTATCCTTGAAGGAAAATATAGAATTATATGAAGTGGCATGCTATACTGTTTAGGACTGTAAATAAATTAAAGGAACAAGTTGCGAAGAATGTTTTTCCGAGTGCAAAGAAAAAAAACGTAGTTCTACGCTCCGCTTCGGTCCTTGCTAAACAAGCGCCACTGGCGCTTAGCAACGTAGCGGGCTGCGGCGAGGCTTTTTGATGGTGCAATCGAAAAAGCAGGCAAGCAAGTTGTTTCATTTAATTATTTACAGGTTCTTATATGGTTATGGACAGAAAGGCTAATATTATTTACCCAAATGTGAGGTATAACAGCAAGGATTCAGGAAGGAGGCAGTGGTATATCAGAAGAGATGAATGATGTTAAAAATGCAAGGAGAAATAGGAAGTACAGATATTTTCATCAAACAAATGCAAAAGGCATAATCAAAGAAGAAAGTGTTGATCTGCATGATTGCAGGGCGGCCGAAATGTCATTACAGGAAGGTATCCTCTCCTTCTGTTTTCCAGATGGATTTTATGTTATGCGAAATGACAGTGAAGGCAGAAAGATATTTTATACTGGGGAAGCACAAGTTGAATTTCCGCTTCTATGTCCTGATGAAGATGGCATAACAATCTATGTGTTTACAAAAGATAATGACAAAACAATTCGGGAGGAGTATACAGCAGAGGATTTTATGAAACTGATAAATGAAAAATCATATAGCCTTGAATTTCTATATTCCTATATCGGTTTTCAGGCTTTCAAATTTGATGGTTGGCTTTGGTTCGACGATGAACCTTATCATAAGGAATGTGAATTTACTATTTTAGCAAAGAAGGCACTTTATCATTGGAATACTATGTATGAAGAAGAATGATCATCTTATTTCAGCCCGGATATTCATGAATTCAGGAATATCCGGGCTGTTTAGGATCTGTAAATAATTAAATGGAACAACTTGCCTGCCTGTTTTTTCGGTTGTTGCATCAAAGAGCCTCGCCATAGCCTGCTACGCCTGCGTTTTTCTTTGCACTTGGAAAAACATTCTTCGCAACTTGTTCCTTTCATTTATTTACAGTCCCTTAGGTTTTTAAGAATCTGTATTTTAGTTGAGAGCAGATTTATATTTTTGCTGCGTTTCCATAATCTTTTTTTCTTCGGCAGCAGGAGTTGGATAATAGCCTTTTGCAGAAGTCAGATGGAAGATATCATCCTGAATATCATGTTCATCTGCAAGGATATTCAGCATAGAATTGCGGACGTTTTCATGCGCACATTCGTTAGAAAATGTGTTGTAGTTAGTCGTTGAAAGCTTTGCCGTTGTAAGGGCATCGTGTAAAATTTCTTTTTCTGAATATGATGCGTTCATAGTATACCTCCTAACCTAATAAAGAATAGATTTCGTTAAAATGTTTCTGATGCCTCTTTGCAACTTCTTCCATTTTTGCACTTACATCAGTGTCTTGGGACTGCCTTGCAAGCATCTGATATTTTTTCACCAGAAGTTCTTCCTCGGCTAAGGATTCGTTAATACAGGAAAGTTCTTTTTCTGATAATTTTGACATATTGTCCTCCATTTCTTTATGGAATAATTTAGTGTTATCCCTGTGTTATTTTTGGTTACAGGCATAGTATGTCTTTTTTTTCTGTTTTTATGTGTGGGATTTTGTTTTTGTATTGGTGAGTGGCAGCTTTTGTTTTTCTTATGATGTTTAGAACAGCCTACACGCTGATTTCAGAAAATAATCAACCTCTTATGTGCAAGCACAACAAGTTTGGCTATTTTCTGAAACCAGCCGTGAATAGTAACTTTATATCAAAATAATGTTAGAAAATGTTGGTATTGTTCTTGCGCAGATTTTATGGATATACTATAATTAAAACTGTATGTTAGAAAGAGATTAAAAACACATAAATTTGAGATTAATTTAAGGAGGAAGAAATATATGAACTATGGTTACTTTGATGAGGAAAACAGAGAGTATGTCATCACAAAACCAAACACGCCTGCACCATGGTGCAATTATTTAGGTTCACCAGAGTATGGTGCAATTATTTCTAACAATGCCGGAGGTTACAGTTTTGTAAAAAGTGGTGCGAACGGAAGAATTATCCGGTATCATTTTAACAGTGATGATACACCAGGGCGTTATATTTATTTAAGGGATGATGAAACAGGTGATTACTGGTCAGCGTCCTGGCAGCCAGTTGGAAAGGACTTAAATGAATATAAGAGCGAAGTACACCATGGAACGGCCTATACAAAGATGTTTGCGGAATATGCAGGAATTAAGTCAGAGGCGATGTACTATGTTCCTCTAAATAAGGTTTATGAGGTGTGGTGCCTGAAGGTAACAAATACTTCTGATAAGCCAAGGAAGATTTCTGCATTTGGATATGCAGAGTTCAGCAATGAAGACAATTACAATCAGGATCAGGTAAATTTACAGTATACGCTTTGTATTTCAAACACAAGTTTCCGTAAGAATAAAATATATCAGCAGATTAATTTAAACTGGTTTAAGGCAGAAGATGGAAGTAATGGAAAGGAGCGTTTCTTTGGCTTGGCAGGACAGCCTGTTACTTCTTATAATGGTGATAAGGAGGCATTCCTTGGTTTATATCATGGTTATGGAAATCCGGTTGCCGTAGAGCGTGGGGAATGTGATGGTGTGTGCAATTACAATGAAAATAGTTGTGGTGCCCTTCATACAGCATTAGAGCTTGCTCCAGGTGAAACAAAGACAATGGCGTTTTTGCTTGGAAAATACAAAGAGTCCGATGCGGACAAGATTATTGCTGCATATGAAGATGTATCTGTCTGTGATAAGGAAATTGATGAGTTAAGGAATTACTGGCATTCCAAATTAGACAACTTTAAAATTAATACACCAAGTACCGCATTTAACAGTATGGTAAATACATGGAATGCATATCAGTGCTTCCTGACCTTTACCTGGTCAAGGGCAGCATCTTTTGTATACTGTGGTGAGCGTAACGGCTATGGTTATCGTGATACAGTGCAGGATATCCAGGGTGTCATTCACACTGACCCAGAAGCTGCATTGGAGAAAATCCGTTTTATGCTTTCTGCGCAGGTGGATAACGGCGGCGGACTTCCGTTGGTACGTTTTGACCATGATCAACGTGCCGGACACGAAGGAACACCAGATGATCCACAGTATGTAAAAGAAACAGACCATCCGGCTTACCGTGCGGATGATGCATTGTGGTTATTCCCAACCGTTTATAAATATATTGCAGAGACAGGCCATCTTGATTTTATTGATGAGGAGATTATCTGGTCGAATGTACCAGAATATGCAACCGTTTACGAGCATTTGAAACGTGCAATTAATTTTTCTATGGAGCGTCTGGGGCCTCATGGCCTTCCGGCAGGATTGTACGCTGACTGGAATGACTGTTTAAGGCTTGGAAAGAATGGAGAGTCTTCTTTTGTGGCAATGCAGTTATATTATGCATTTACCATTATGCGTGAATTTGCGGAGAAGAAGAATGATACAGAGTATATCGCATATCTTGACAAGACACAGAAAGAAATTGGAGATAAAATCAATCAGTTCTGGTGGGAAGAAGACCGCTTTAACCGTGGATTTAAGGAGACGGGAGAGATTATCGGTTCTAAGAAAGACCCAGAGGCAAATATGTGGTTAAATCCACAGTCATGGGCTGTTATTTCGGGGCTTGCTACACCAGAGCAGGCAAAACTGATTATGGAATCGGTTGAAAGGGAATTGAATACAGAATATGGTGCAAAGATTATGGCGCCTTCCTATGTAGACCATTACTTTGAAGAGGCACGTGCAGCATTGTTCCCACCATCAACAAAGGAAAATGGAGGTATCTTCTCCCAGACACAGGGGTGGTTAATTCTTGCAGAAGCGCTGCTTGGGCATGGAAACAAGGCATTTATGTATTTTGAGGAGAGTTCGCCATCTTCCCAGAATGATAAGGCAGAAGTACGCAAGCTGGAGCCATATGTACATGGGCAGTATACAGAAGGAGATGAAAGCCCATTCCATGGCCGTTCCCATGTTCACTGGCTTACAGGAACAGCATCTACCTGTATGGTTGGCTGTGTGGAAGGTATCTGTGGAATCCGTCCTGACTTCTATGGATTGCGTGTTGCTCCATCTATTCCGAGTGATTGGAAGGAGTTTACCATGGAAAAGAGTTTCCGTGGCAAGAAGGTGAAGATTACGGTAGAAAACCCGAGTGGTGCAGAAGCAGGCTTCAAGGAGTTCTATATTAATGGAGAAAAGCAGGAAGATAATTATATTCCAGCGGAAAAACTGACAGATGTAACAGAAGTTCGTATGGTAATGTAATTATTACGGTTCGGTTTGTTCCTGAGGATACAGTGGTACAGGGAATTCTGTTATTGGCTGCGAATTGAACAGTAACCAGTGACTTGCAAGGGAGATCCCGTTCTGTTTCAAAAGTGATAGACAGATACAGAAAAATGTGGTATAACAATATCATGTACTGATATGGAAGGTATGTCCTGACACGAAGGCATGAACACATAAAAATAGAATATTGCAAAAAGAAGTATTTTGTTGGTTGGCAATAAGCTGGCGGTACTTCTTTTTGCAGTTGTAAAAATGCGTTCTATGCCAATTGGCAGGAACGCATTTTTTGTGTTGATGGCAATAAAAAATATGAAATGTGATCAAGGGCTACTTTACAGTGATTTTAAAAGGAAACGAGGAGTGGAACAGGATGGAAAAAAGGATTGCTATTTTAGGTATTATTATTGAAGATTTGGAAAGTGTTATGCCAGTTAATGATTTACTGCATGAATACAGGGAATATATTATTGGAAGGATGGGGATGCCCTACCGGGAGCGGAATTTATCGGTAATCAGTGTAGTTCTGGATGCGCCAAACAAAGTAATTAGTGCATTGTCAGGAAAGCTTGGGATGTTAGCTGGTGTAAGTTCAAAAGCAGTTTATTCTAAGGGAATGTAAATTATTTGTGGTTTTTTAATATTGAGAAGAGCATTTAAAATAATGGAACTGTTAAAAAATAACTTTGCATTATTTCTTAACAGTTCCTAAGAAAGGCTGGGGATAAATATGAAATATGATCCAAAATCATTAAAAGCAGAGGAGTTTATTAATCATCAGGAAATCATGGATTCACTTGCCTATGCGCAGGAGAATAAAAATAATCGGGAGGTGGTCTTTGAAATTCTGGAAAAGGCAAAAAAGGCGAAAGGGATTTCTCACAAGGAAGCAGCAGTTTTGATGGAGTGTGATATTCCAGAGGCAAATGAGGAAATTAGAAGGCTTGCGGTAGAGATTAAAGAAAAATTCTATGGAAGACGGATTGTTATGTTTGCGCCATTGTATTTATCAAATTATTGTGTTAATGGTTGTACCTATTGTCCATATCATTATAAAAATAAGCATATTCCACGCAAGAAGCTGACACAGGAGGAGATAAGAGAAGAAGTGATCGCACTGCAGGATATGGGGCATAAGCGGCTGGCAATTGAGTCTGGCGAAGATCCGGTGAACAATCCATTAGAATATATTTTAGAGAGTATTGATACCATTTATAGCATCAAACATAAAAATGGTGCGATTCGCCGTGTTAATGTCAATATTGCGGCGACAACAGTGGAAAATTATACGAAACTAAGGGATGCTGGAATCGGAACTTATATTTTGTTCCAGGAAACGTATCATAAAGAATCTTATGAAAAGCTTCATCCAACAGGACCAAAACATGATTATGCGTACCATACTGAGGCAATGGATCGTGCGATGGAGGGTGGAATTGATGATGTAGGACTGGGCGTCTTGTTTGGTTTAGAAGGATACCATTATGAGCTGGTTGGTATTTTAATGCATGCAGAGCATTTGGAGGCAGCACAGGGAGTTGGGCCGCACACTATTAGTGTGCCCCGTATCTGTCCGGCAGATGATATTGATACTGCGGATTTTTCCAATGCTGTGCCAGATGAAATATTTGAAAAAATTGTTTCCATTATCCGTATTGCGGTGCCGTATACAGGGATGATTGTTTCCACACGTGAGTCCCAGAAGACAAGAGAAGCGGTTTTGCAGCTTGGAATTTCCCAGATAAGTGGTGGTTCCAGAACAAGTGTTGGTGGTTACACAGTGCCAGAACGGGATGACAGTTCTGCTCAGTTTGATGTAAGCGATACAAGGACTTTGGATGAAGTTGTAAACTGGTTGATGCGCCTTGGGTATATACCAAGCTTTTGTACAGCCTGTTACCGGGCAGGAAGAACAGGAGACCGCTTTATGTCACTTCTAAAGTCAGGCCAGATTGTCAACTGCTGTCAGCCGAATGCATTGATGACTTTAAAAGAATACCTGGAAGATTATGCCGCAGAAGATACGAAGAAAATAGGTGAAGAGTTAATTGCAAAAGAAATTCTAAATGTGCCGAATGAAGCAGTAAGAAATAAGGCGATAGAATATTTAAAGGAATTGAAGGATGGAAAAAGGGATTTCCGTTTTTGACTGTGCTATACCATAGAACTTTATAGTAAACGAAAAAAACGCTTGCGTTTTGCTTCGTTTACAGCGCCGGATACACGCTGCAAAGCAGCATAACTTCCTATGTGTATCCGTGCGCATCCATTATAGTAAACGCATGTATTTTATGCGTTTACTATAATTACCAGACAGATATTGTGTTAGAGTAAAAAAGCCAGGATAATATACTAAAATATCCTGGCTTTCTAATTATTAGGAAATTACGACGAATGTTGTTTGCGAAGAAGGCTGTTTTTGCGTCCTTCTTAGGTGCGACAGTAGCCTTTCCTGTAGCGTGTTTTTAAGACTGGAAAGACTTTCGCACTTTTTTATTCTTCTCCCTTATGGAAAAGGGAAGCTAATTTTTCAATGGAGCTGGTTACTTCAATAACAGATTTTTCTATATCACCATAAATAGTAGCTGACTGGGAAGACAAATCTCCCATGCTTTTTGCTACGACAGCAAATCCAACACCAGCTTCTCCGCTTCTTGCTGCTTCAATGGAAGCATTCAGGGAAAGCATTTTCTGTTTATTCGCAATGGATTTCAGGGAATGTGTATTGTTGTTGATGGTGTCAATAATCTCAGTGGCGTGCTGGATTTCAGTACTTAACTCCTCTGCTACACCACCATGCCGATGGGCATATTCTGTGTTCACCAATTGATTGACCATCAATCCCAACAATTCTGTAGAGGCACGAATCTTTTTTTCATCACTGACTGGTACCTTTTTCAGAGCACAGATATAGGCGTCAGGGTCAATGCCAAGTTCTTCTGCTGTGGCACGGAATTTTTCTTCATCTGGTTCCTTTGGAAGAATCTGTCCGCCGATGACAGCACCCAATTTTTCTCCATTAATTTTAATATCAACAGAAAAATCCATCAGTCCGGCATGACAGACATATGTACCGATGCATTCGTTATCACATTTCAAACAGCGGCGTTTTCCCTCTGCGGAACCACGTGTATATTTCATGCAGAAGTCAGTAAAATTACTTTCTTTTGTAATATACTCCCCTTTGTTGTCAACTGCGATTGCTGCTAAACCTGTTGCGTCAGAAAATTTATCCTGAAGCTCCTGCAACTTGTCCAAATCCATAAAATCCCTAATTTCCATAATTACCTCCTCGTAATATACGACAATAGCCGCAAATTGATATATCAGAATTAACAAATAGTCTCTCGCTAAATAAACCTGACAAATTGTCTGGCAATTTGATAAAACCGTGGATAACGATAGCACAAGAGTTAGTAATATTATACAATATTACTGTAGAAAAAGCAAATTATTAATGCAACACGCTCTACATGTCCAAATTATCTGCTATTTTACAGATTTTCCGTAATTCTTCCCCGGGAGTTTGACAGTCTAATAGTATAAAAAGTACCACAAAGCCTTGAAATAGG
>CANSYK010000131.1 GCA_947651225.1 uncultured bacterium
CCCTATACTGGTTACACTATCTGGTATTACTATGCTTTCTAAACTTGAACACCAAAAAAATGCATAATCCCCTATACTGGTTACACTATCTGGTATTACTATGTTTTTTAAACTTGAACACCCATCAAATGCACTATTCCCTATGCTTGTTACACTATCTGGTATTATTATGCTTTCTAAACTTGAACAATAAAATGCCTTATCTCCTATCCTTGTTACACCTTGTGGTATTGTTATGCTTTTTAAACTTGAACAATAAAATGCACTATCTCCTATACCAGTCACTTTGAACCCATCAACCGTCTCAGGAATCTCTATCGCTGTAGCACTCGTAGTTACACCTGTTATCTCCACTGTTCCATCTGCTTTAATAGCATACCACCACCCCACTCCAGCTGCCTCTGCGGTTTTCCCTGCTGCTGGCTGCAGAAGTGGCACGCATAGCCCAAAGAGTAACAGGTATGCTGCTATTTTTCTTATTACTTTCCTAGTTTTTTCTTTCATAAGCTTCCACCTTCCTTATTTATATTTCTGTTACACAATCTAACCAAAGTTTACGACAAAAGGGTTCGTACCAAACCTGGCACAAACCCTCTTGTTCCACCATAGATGGTACAACATCGTTATTGTCTGAACAATAACCAAACAATCCATACATCCATTATGCTATTTCACATTCACTGTCGTTTTGTAAATAAATTCATTGCCATCTGCCAATGTAATAATTGTTTTAATAATTGCCCTTCCTTTCTTTTTCCCAGTTACTTTTCCATTATCATTCACAGACGCGATGCTTCCCTTGGAGGAACGGTACGCAATGTTGTCCACATTGCTTTCCCAAATATCATCAATCTCTTCCTCTTCCTTATCCTCTGTAAATTCCTTCTTTAAGGCTACTTTAATGTTGAAGCTTTTCTTCTTGGCAATTGTTTTCTTAGATGGGGTAACTTTGATGTCCCCTTTTGATATTTCAATCGCTACAGAAGGCCCTTCTGAATCAAATACAGTAATCTCATAACTTCCTGTAAAAGCACCATCCTCTGTTGTTGCCTCAACTTTTGCAGTCCCCTCCTTTAGCCCTGTCACTTTGCACGTAAGGGTATCTTCGGAAACTTCGATACTTGCAACCTCTTCATCTGACACGCTCCAGGTAACTTTCTTGTCTGTAACTGTTTCCGGCAGGATAACCGCCTTAAGTTCTGCAGTATTCCCCACCTTAATCGTGTTGTCGCCTGTGCATGTCACTTTTATTGTCTTAATCTCGTGTGACCTTTCCTCTACAATTGTTGTAAAGATCTCATTCGCCAATTTTTCCAACTCTTTTGAAAATGTCGGTGAATTTATATCAAAAAAATGTTCCTTGCCATCTTTTTCGTCTACTATATTTTTATAGATATCATAATGGTAAGGTTTAGTAATTACGGACACGTTTATATCCTGGGCTTTTAATTCCTCATACATTGATGATTCTGTATACCCAAAGTTATTTTCCACCTTATATTCTGCGTCTGAAAGGACAATCACGAATTTGTGTGCCTTTTGCCCTTCATGTGCAGTTCCCCCCAAATTAAATGTCTTCCCATCAACAACATAGCCTAACGCATCCAAAAGGGTTTCCGGATTATCTCCTCCATCTCCATCCTTAATATTTGCCTTAACATCCTGCAACGTCTTAACCATTTCCTCCGTAGAGGTATGCCATGGGCTTCCGCCAACAGTATGCACCACTGTGCTGTCTTTTCCATCATATGTAATATCCTTATATTCTACCACCGCCATGCGGGGCTTTACTTTTATTTCCTGCCCCTCCATATGCTCCACAGTTTTCTCTTCCAGATATTTTGAAAATGCCTCAATATTATCTGCAACATTCTGGATATGCGGCGCCATAGAGCCTGTAGAATCAACCGCAAATACAATATCTGCCGGTTCTACTGCATTTACTATCTCAGGATCATCCGGCACCACTGTTATGTCTTCCCTAATGTCTGTGTCAACATTCGATGTTTCTTCCCTGTCATCTTCTTCCGATATAGGCTCCCTGTTAATTACTACCGCATCTGCATGTATTGACGGAACAACACATGCCGCACACAAAAAAAGTGTCAAAAAAACTTTTATTTTTCTCATTACTATCCCTCCTAACTGTATTATCAAACACACTTTAAGCAAAAAATATACCACACACCAAAAATTATAAACTGCATATATTCAAACAGGGATTGGAATATACTGGCCACCGTCCAATATAACCTTTCCCTGTTTTTATTCTGCCATCTGCAAAACACTATCTTGTTACATAAACTTTTGTCTTATAAATCCCTTCTGAACCATCACGGAAAGTCACGGTTGTTTTAATCGTAGCACTTCCTTTTTTCTTTCCTTTAACTTTCCCTTTACTGTTTACAGATGCAACAGAACTCTTTGTAGAACGGAACGTAATACCGTCAATATTTTCATCAATCAGCTCATCCCACTCTTCATCTGGCAAATCCCCATATTCCTTATCAAATTCATCACTTGGATATAAATTGATATAAAATGATTTGCCTACTTTAATCGTTTTTTTAGCAGGGCTTGCTACAACATACCCTTTGGTAAGTTCTGTGCATTCATCAGGCTCAACCTCATCTTCATCATCCCATGCTTCTGTATCATCCTCCTCGTTTGCTGCCACTACAGAAGAAGCGGAAGATAAAAGGTGTCCTACTGGTATAGAAGATGTCCCAACCACTGCCGCTAAAGCCAATACTAATAATTTTTTTCTCATAATAATAACTCTCCTTTCTAAATATGGATGAAAAAGTATACTTTTCCAGTCTTTGTAAAGTGACTAGAAACTTTGCTAAGTATACACCATATTATACAAAATGTCAATTATAATTTTTGAATTTTTAATCATTTTACATAAACAAATATATATATCAAGAAAAAATTTCTATGGATGAAAAAGTATACCATTTTAGTCTTTATATTTTTCTTTTTCAAGTCTTACAGCTTTACTGTAAAATGTTTTTGTTTTCATTCCGCAGTTTTCTGCTGCCTGTTTCATTGAGATTTTTCCCATTCTCCAGTTTTCATGCATTTTTTGGAAATTATCCGGCAATGGAATGACCGGTCTTCCAAATTTTACACCATTTATTTTTGCTGCCGCAATTCTCTCTGCCTGTCGCTGCCGGATATTGATACGCTCATTCTCTGCTACATATCCCAATAAGGAAAGTACAATATCACTGATAAATGTTCCCAAAAGATTTTTCTCCCGCCTGGTATCAAGAAGGGGCATGTCAAGCACCACAATATCAGCTCCCCTTTCTTTTGTAATAACACGCCATTGCTCATTTAAATCAATATAATTTCTTCCCAAGCGGTCAATGGATTTAACATACAACACAGAATCAGAATCTAACTTTCGCAACATCTTCTTATACTGTGGACGCTCAAAATCTTTTCCAGACAGCTTATCCATATAAATTTGTTTCTCTGGTACTCCTATTTCCAGCAACGCCAATCTCTGCCTGTCCTCATTCTGGTCTTTCCCTGACACTCGCATATAACCATAAACCTTTTGTTCTCCCATAATTTTCCTCCCAAAATGATATATATTTTAGTTACTTTCATTATTTATATTAACACAGTTCTTGAATATTATGACTAGAGCGTGTTTGAAAATTGCTTTTTACAAGATGTACTTTACACTTTGTGGGAGATTTGGCTCAAATTTAGGAGGTGTAGCGGGCTACATTGACTAAATTTGAGTCAAATCTAGCACAAAGTGGGAAGTGCAGATTGTGAGAATGAATTTTCAAACACGCTCTAGTACAACGAATAATAAGTATCTGGCTATATTGCGCAGAATGATTTTCCAGATACAAGGAGCAAAAGCGATTGAATTATACGGAAATATATTATTGAAAAATATGTTGAAATGAATATTGCCCACCCTCTTAGAGAGGGAAATGGGAGGAGCACCCGCATATGGCTTGAATTGATTTTAAAAAAGGAATTAAAGTTAGTTGTAGATTGGAATAAAGTAGATAAGCAAGATTATTTACTTGCTATGGAACGAAGCCCAGTTAAGGATTTGGAAATTAAGGTTTTGCTTAAAAATACATTAACGAATAAAATAGATGTAAGCCTGCGAAAAATGTATAGGGAAATCATTTACGCAAGAATAAAACAGCGTGAGGCAGCCAGGCCAGGGAGAACCTCCCTGGCAGATAACATTGGTCTACGCCCGCATCCAATATAAGTTTTCCAGTTCTTGCAGAAATTCCAGAACATGCAAAGCTTCACCATGTAAAATCATCTGTATTTCCATTTTTGACATATTCTCTATATTCTTATAATTACCAGCCTGTATACTAAACTCAGCAAATTTTTCTTTATTTATATATAGTATCATTCCATTAATACTGTTAAATTTAACAGTAAACTTCATCTGATTCCATGTCAGAAGCTTTCCATTCTTGTAACACCCCTTTGTTGTAATCAGGAATTTCTGATAAATTAATGGATATTCCCCTTCACTAAGAGAAATATTACTGCTATGTACATGTTCTAAAAATTCATTCTTGTCACCAATATATGTAAATAATCCAGAATTATCTGGCATAATAACAGGACCATATTTACAATGACTGCTTATATATGGGTATACCTTATGCAAAAATGCCAGTTTTATCATATTATTGTAAATATCTTTTCCTGGTATATCCTCTGCTATATAGGGAATGTCTCCTTCCTCTATATCCTTTTTCCCGGCTTTTTTATATTGTTCTGCGGGAGGCACTCCATGGTCTTTATTTATCGGCGTTTCAAGTTTTAATGGTGTATATCCGCTGTCATCAGAGTGTTTTATTCCAAATGGCAGATAATTTTCGTCAAGCAAAACCATCTCTCCATTTTTAAGTGATGGAAACCTTTCAGCAATCTTTCTTATAACCTCCCATTCATCTTGTGAATTTTCTCTATTATCACTCTCAGCCTGCATTAAAGCAGCATTAATTTCATCTTTATTGCCAGTCCCCCACTGAAGCGGATGCGGAAAGAATGCAGAATGGTACAATCCCTCCTCATAACGCACAAAGCAGGAACATGGTATTTTCTCATATAACTCCTCTCTGGCACCATCTAATTTTTTAACCTCCAGATTATAACAGGCATTTATTGTATCTGCTCCACTACGGGCAACAATATTTGCGATTGCCATTACTGTCATTGGCTGCGTCTTTACAATAAGGCCAGGTACTAAAAGCCCTTCTTCATAAATTTCCTTGAGATAAGCATCCGTTACTTTTCCTGTACCCCTCCAAAGGTAAAATAATGCCAGAATGCCAAAAATTATGGTTAAATACACTTTTATCCGAAAAAGCGTAACAGCTAGTATTATACATATAACACATTTTACTTTGGATTCTTTCCGTTGTTTTAATACAACACCTGTTATTTCATCCATCTTACGTATACGCTTTACATCCGGATGAATACCTGATTTAACACTTGCTTCAAATTGTGAATAATCTGTCATTTTACTTCTCCTTTCTTAATAAGGCCCTCCCTACACTCCCGTGTATTTTATATAATGCCCCATAAGGATTACTAAAAACCTGTAAATAATTAAATGAAACAACTCGCTTGCCTGTTTTTTAGATTGCACCATCAAAAAGCCTCGCCACAGCCCGCTACGTTGCTAAGCGCCAGTGGCGCTTGTTTAGCAAGGACCGAAGCGGAGCGTAGAACTACGTTTTTTCTTTGCACTCGGAAAAACATTCTTCGCAGCTTGTTCATTTGATTTATTTGCAGTTCCTAAACAAAATATCATTTCCAATTAGTGGTTTAAAACCAAAAATGTCTTAAGCTCATTCCTGTTCCTAAAATAACACCGGATGATTTCGGAATTATCCAATTAATTGTAATACTTTTCTGACAAACATTTGTTTGCTTTAATTTTTCCCAAACCACTTATATTTGCGTCATATCATATGGCAAATCACACAATATCATATTTTGCTTATTAAATTTGCATTTAAAAGGCCAAACTAAATTTTATCATATTTCTATATTTTTTTCTACTTGATAAAAACGATTCATCTGCTAAAGGGGTGTCTAAACCGGCTCCCCCACAACATGGTATTTTAGGCAAAACAAAGTGGAAAAAAGAGGGTGTAAGCCTTAATCAGTTAGCATTATACAAGTTGGTACTTTAATAAATATCCATATAAGGCAGGGAATTAACGCCCTGCCTTTGGTTATCTTTCAAATAAATTCCGTTCATGCAAACTGCGTTAGGGAAAACCGCCGGACGGCATGAAACCTTCGCCTTATGCGTAGTGATACTTTTCTCTGTTCTGCCGAAGAAAAACCAGTGCTACAATCATGGTGATTAGCTCTGCTATTGGTACTGCAAGCCATACACCCGTTACACCCAAAAGATTAGGCAATGTAAGCAGCAACATTGTAATCAGTCCAAAAGTCCGCAGGAATGACAAAATTGCTGACAGCTTCCCATTTGATAATGCTGTAAATGTGGCAGAGGTAAAAATATTCAGCCCACAAAACAGAAAGCTAAAGGAGAAAATCGAAAATCCGTTTCGTGCAATTACATAAACAGGCGTTCCCATTTCCACAAAAATACCAACCAATGGCGAACAAAAAATAAAAGCTATTGCAAAAACAGAGACAGAAACAAAAACAATGAACCGCATACAAATACAAAATACATTCTTTAACTGTTTTTTATCCTGTTTCCCATAGTTATAGCTAATAACAGGAGCTACACCCATAGAAAAGCCTATGTAAAGGGCACTCAATAAAAACTGTGTATAAATAATAATTGTGATTGCCGCAACTCCGTTCTCTCCAAGCAGTTTCATCATAATCTGATTAAAAAGGAATGTTGTAACTGCTGTTGCCGCCTGACTTACCATTTCCGAAAAACCGTTGGTACAGCTTTCCGCCAATACAGACAAATCTATAGCTGGCTTCCTAAAATGCAGAGTATTTTTCTTTAAGGAAAAGAACCATAATCCTATTACTGCCGGTATCATATAGCCAATGCCTGTACCAAACGCCGCCCCCTTAATACCCATTTGTAACGGCACCATAAAAATATAGTCCAATAAAATATTAACGCTCCCTGCGCTTGCACCAAGCACCATACCAATTCCGGGGCGTCCCGCTGTTACGATTAGATTTTGAAAAAGCACTTGCAGGATACTTGCAGGCGTGAATAACAATAGAATGAAAAGGTATTCTTTGCAGTATGGAAATAGAATACTGCTCGCCCCAAGCCCACAAACAATCCGGTCAATAAAAACCGTTCCCAAGACTGCAATCAAAGCGCCTAACAAAATGCCTGCTGAGATAAGCAGCGTAAAATCCTGTGCCGCTTTTCGTTGCTCCCCTGCTCCCATTTTGCGAGCTACCATTGCGCTCCCTCCTGTTGCAAGCATAGTTCCAAGACCGACAATCAGATTGATAACAGGACAGACAATATTCAATGCCGAAAGTGCATTTGAATCAACAAAGCGTGCTACAAAAATCGTGTCAACAACAGTATATAACCCCATAAATATCATCATTAAAATTGTCGGAAATGCAAATTTCAGCAATGATTGTATTGTAAAGTTCCGTGATAGTGGATTTATGTCATTCATTTTCTCTGCCCTCCGATTTTTCTTTCTGCAATATAAACCGTTGTGTCGGATAGCCAAATTCAATCAGCAGTTCTGCTTTGGCAAAACCAAGGATTTCCCATACCTCCCGATAGCCTGTGTCTGCTTTGTCTCCCTCCCTAAAAGTCGTCACGCTAATCTGTGCGGAACGTGCAAGTTCATACAATACCTTTTCGCAAAACGCTTTCGCTATCCCTCTTTTCCGATACTGCGGGTGTACCCCAAAGAAATCAATGC
>CANSYK010000132.1 GCA_947651225.1 uncultured bacterium
TTTACATAGCATAATATTCTTTTATTTCTTCATGGACTTTCCGAGACTACACAATCTGTCGGGGGGGGGGTAGGAAGCAATGGTCATTATGATAGACAAGAATTGATGATAGAAAATATTTATAATGCGTTAAAGCCAGGGGGAACACTGTATTTTGCAGAAAATTTAATATCAAGTCCATTCCATCAATGGGTGCGAAAGAAATTTGTTAAATGGGGGGATTCCTGGAGATATATTTCTATAGGAGAGGCAAAAAAGCTGACAAGAAATTTTGCTTCTTTTCACTATTGGTGTGTTGGGGTTTTTGGATGTTTTGGAAGAAATAAGGTTTTGTCCCTGCTTTTTGGAAATATAGATTGTGTTTTTGACAGATTTTTTAAGCCAACAACAAAATACATTATAAGTGGTATTTGTAAAAAGTGATAACAGGCTTTTAGAAAGGAAGAAAAATGAAACACTATAAAGTAGTTATTAAAATTATATGTTTTATACTTTTCTTTTGTATAATCAATAAGACATTATGCTTTTTAGCAGTAGATGATACTATCTCTTTTACACGGATTATGATGCATGAACTTTATTATCCTGATTCTAATATTGATGTTTTGTTTTTAGGGGCATCACACTGTTACCGTTCTTTGGACACCCGAATTACGGATAAGGTGTTTCAGTGTAATACATTTAATGCAGGCTCTTCTAACCAGTCAGCAGATGGGACATACTCTCTGTTGTGTGAAGCAGTAAAAAGAAATAAGATACAAAAAGTGTATGTGGAGGTTGGATATGCTATGCCACGGTATGAAACGGGATATAAGGACAGGACACAGATGACAGGAACATACATAATAAGTGATTATATGAAGCCCTCATATAATAAAGCCCGCTTTTTGCTACAGGCAAGCAGTGCTAAACATTATGCCAACAGTTTTTTTCCTGCGAGAAGAAGCTGGGAAAATTTTTTCCATCCGGCAGAGATGTTGAAATTGCTCCAAAAGAAGTTTTCAAAAGAGTACAGGGAGTACGGTTATGTTGTGAATGGAAACGAAGAGTACTGTGGAAAAGGTTTTGTGGAGGATGATACAGAAATTCCAACAGGCGGGTTTTACAGTATGGAGGAGTATCAGAAAATTGAGGACAGCAGATGGTCGGAAGATTGGCAGGAGTCTATAAGGCAGGTAATTCAGTTATGTGAAGAAAAGGGGATTGCATTGACTTTTTTTAGTGCGCCGATGCCGGACTTTTTACTGGTGGCTTCGGGTGAGTATGACCAATATATTGAATTTATGGATTCGTTGCTGGAAGGGAGTTCAGCCCAATATTATGATTTTAATCTGTGCAAGCCGCAATATTTATCTTTGACGGAAAATAATTTTAAAGATGATAATCATCTGAATACGAAGGGGGCAAAAATTTTCTCTGGACTTTTTTCAGAATATTTTGCCGGTGGCTTGTCAGGGGAAAATATTTTTTATGGTTCTTACCAGGAAAAAATAGCTGCCCAAAAGGACACAGTATATGGTGTGGTTGTTAAGGATAACAAAGAGAAGGGGGAGCTTTCGTTAGAGGCTGTTACAAATGCAGACAGTATGGAAGAGATATTTTATATAGCAGAAAGGACAGGAAGGGATGGGCAGAGTGTTACCCAAAAGAGCAGCATTTGTGGGTTGCTGCCATATAGCAGCGGTGAAACAGGGACCGTTGATATCAGGGTTTATTTTAAAGGAGTGGAAACAAACCATATTTCTGTCCCTTATGGAGCAGAATAGGCAGAAGGGTTGGAATGGTTGCAGGAGGAGTGTCATGGGCGTAACATCATTTGCTTTTATTATTTTCTGTATCATAACAGTTTTTGTGTTCTATATGCTGCCATACAGGATGCGGTGGGTTTGGCTTCTGGCAATGAATCTTTTGTTTTATGTTTCAGCAGGTGTTTTGCAGGTTGTTTTTATTGTAATGGCCGCTTGTATTTCATGGTCAGGGAGTTGGTTGATAACAAGGAATTACCAAAAGGAAGAGATATATTTCCAAAATACAGAAGGATTGGCAAAAGAAAGAAAAAAGGAAGTAAAGCTGCTTAATGGGCGAAAGAGAAAAGGGATTCTTTTTTGTGTATTGCTGCTGGTTTTAGGGCAGTTGGCGGTGGTTAAGTATAATGGGATTTTTTTACATAACGGGAGCCTGTTTTGCTTTTTTGGGAATTCAGTGCAGGGGATTGTGGTGCCTTTGGGGATTTCTTTTTATTCCCTATTTTGTATTGGATATTGTATTGATGTATATAGGGGGCAGTATACGGCAGAAAAGAGTTTATTGAAATATTTTACGGTTGTTACATTTTTTCCATGTATTTCACAGGGGCCATTTGAGCGGTATGGGCATTTATCAGAACAGATTTTTGCTGATAAAAAATTTGACGGCCAGCAGGTGGTATTTGGGGCAGAGCTTATGCTCTGGGGATTTTTTAAGAAAATGGTAATTGCGGATAATCTCTCTCCTTTTGTAACGGAAGTTTTTCAGCCTGGTTCTGGTGGAGGGTATGGCGGGCTTTTTGTCATAGCCGCCGCATTTTGTTATTCCATACAGATTTATGCTGATTTTTCAGGATATGTTGATATTGTTTCGGGGCTGGGCCGGATGCTTGGCATTGCTTTAGTGCAGAACTTTAATGCGCCTTATTTTTCAAAGAGTGTCCCGGAATTTTGGCGTAACTGGCATATGTCATTGGGGAGCTGGTTTAAGGATTATGTATTTTACTCTGTTTTGCGCAGCAGTTGGTGCCAGTTCCTTGTAAAAAAGGCTGGTAAAGTTTTTTCCCGGAAGGTGTCAATGAATATTGTAACATCTGTGGCTCTTTTTATTAACTGGTTTCTTATCGGGCTCTGGCATGGTCTGGAGTGGAAATATATATTATTTGATTTGTATTATGGCGGTATTATGATTTTGGATATATGGCTGAAACCAATTTACAGAACAGGAAACTGCAGCGCATTTTTTTATAGGGTGTTTCAGGTTGGCAGGACGTTTTTGGTGGTATGTTTTGCATATATTCTTTTATGTGCAGGGAATGTTTCTGAGTTTATTTTTCACTTAAAGGAGATCATATTTTACCCCAATCCAAAGAGGTTTTTCAGTTATGAACTATTTGCCATGGGGATTAGCAGGTCAAAAGCGGTAATGCTTCTGTTTGCGGTGGCGGTTTTGGTTTTGGTGGATATCCTGCATGTGAAAGGGCATAACATCCGTTGTGAAGTTGCAAAGAAGAATATTGTCCTGCGCTGGCTTCTTTTGGTTGGCATTATTTATGCGGTAATTCTTTTTGGGGCATATGGCCCAGAGTATGATGTCAGTACTTTTATTTATCAGGCATTTTAAGCTGGTTTTATAGTAAACGCATAAAATACATGCGTTTACTATAATGGATGCGCACGGATACACATAGGAAGTTATGCTGCTTTGCAGCGTGTATCCGGCGCTGTAAACGAAGCAAAACGCAAGCGTTTTTTTCGTTTACTATATATATGTGACGGGATAGTTTTTGGTCAAATTTGTTATTATGGGGGATGAACATGCAGAAAGTATTGGAATATCCTTTTGACGCAGCTTTGATTTTGAAAAAGAAAAAGGGCATCAGGCGTGAGCTGCAAAAGGAAGAAAAGGAATATGTAAGAAAGAATATTGCAATTTTAGGCGGGTCTACAACCAGTGAAGTGAAAGATATTTTGGAACTGTTTTTGCTGGATTATGGCATTGAGCCAGTGTTTTATGAGTCAGATTATGGGCAGTTCTGGCAGGATGCTGTATTTGGGAATGCTGTTCTGGATACGTTTCAGCCGGATTTGATTTATATCCATACAAGTAACCGTAATATATTGCATTACCCTGCAATGGAAAACACGCTGGAGGAAGCAGAAGGGATGCTTATGTCAGAGTACCGCCGTTTTTGTTCTATGTGGGAGAGTTTGAAGGAAAAATACGGCTGCCCCATTATCCAGAATAATTTTGAAATGCCATTTTACCGCCTGATGGGGAATAAGGAAGCATTTGATATTCATGGAAAAATTTATTTTCTGACACGCTTAAACCTGCTTTTTTATGAATATGCACAGTCGGCTGGTGGTTTTTATATAAATGACATTAATTATCTTTCGGCGTCGTATGGCCTGGAACGCTGGTCTGAACCCAAATATTGGTATATGTATAAGTATTGCTTATGTATTCCTGCAATTCCGTATCTGGCTTTTAACGTGTCCAATATTATAAAGTCCCTTTATGGGAAAAACAAAAAGGCGCTTGTACTGGATTTGGATAATACTTTATGGGGGAATGTTATTGGCGAGGATGGGGCAGAGGGGATTGAAATCGGGCATGAGACTTCGGTTGGGCAGGCTTACAGTGAGTTTCAGGGATATATAAGGGAACAGAAAAACCTGGGCGTTGTGCTTGCTGTTAATTCTAAAAATGAGATGGGGAATGCCCTTGCAGGGCTGAACCATCCAGAGGGCACCCTTTGCCCTGATGATTTTATTGTAATAAAAGCAAATTGGGAGCCAAAGGATAAGAATTTTCTTGCCATCAGCAGGGAGTTAAATATTTTGCCGGACAGCATGGTTTTTCTGGACGATAATCCTGCAGAGCGTGAAATTGTAAGAAGGCGGTTCCCAGATACAGCGGCGCCAGAAATTTACAGCATAGAGGAATATATCCGGGTTATTGACCGTTCTGGTTTTTTTGAACAGACAGTTTTTTCGGGGGATGATGCAAAAAGAAATGTAATGTACAGGCAGAACAGGCAGAGGGCTGAACTGGAGCAGGGCTTTCAAAATTATGATGATTTTCTTAAGTCCCTTAAGATGGAAGCAGTAATCAGGGAATTTGAACCGGTTTATTTTGCCCGCATTGCACAGCTTACGAATAAATCAAACCAGTTTAATCTGACAACAAAACGTTTTACAGAGGCAGATATCAGGGCATTTGCAGCAAAAAAGGAGTATGTCTGCCTGTATGGGAAGCTTTCTGACCAATTCGGTGATAATGGCGTGGTCACTGTTGTAATGGGAAGGCAGGAGAAGGAAGTGCTCCATATAGAGCTTTGGTTAATGAGCTGCCGTGTTTTAAAACGCGGCATGGAGGATGCAATTTTTTGTGAGCTGGTAAGGAAAGCGGAAGAAAGGGGGATTTGCAGGCTGAAGGGGTATTATTATAAGACAGCAAAAAATGCAATGGTAAAAGACTTTTACCAACGCTTTGGCTTTGGGAAGCTGTCAGAAAATGCGGCTGGGGATAGCGAATGGGTCCTGGAACTTGCTGGTTACAGGGGGAAAAACCACTGGATAAACATATCAAATTGAAATATAAAATTTAAGTTTATGGAAAGGCGGTATTGGAAAATGACAAGGGAAGAGATTTTTGTACAATTAAATGGAGTATTTCGGGATGTCTTTGATAATGAAGATATAGTAGTCACAGATGTAACAACGGCAGGTGACATTGAGGGCTGGGACAGCCTGATGCATATTTCTTTAATTAGTGCAGTGGAAGATGAGTTTGATATCAAATTTAACATGAAGGAAGTTGTCAGCATGGAGAATGTAGGGGAAATGGCAGATATTATTGTAAGGGAGCTGGAAGGGTAAAACACGCTCTAAGCTACAAAGGATATATAGACATCACATCGGATATCTGGTCGGGAATCTGGCAAAGGCGATGGAAGCGTTTCAAAAGCTGGGATATCAGGCTGTGTCAGAGATCACACACGATACAATGCGTCTTGTAGATATTTGCTTTATGCAATTGGATGGATATACCATTGAACTGGTGTCGCCTTATGATAGTGATTCGGTAGTGTACAGCATGGTTAAAAAGTATAGAAATATGCCATATCATATTTGCTATGAGGCAGATGATTTCTGGGAAGGGATAAAACATCTGGAATTAAATGGCTTTACAAGAATGGATGAACCTTGTCCGGCACCAGCAATAGGGGGAAGGAAAGTGTGCTTTTTAATGAATGCAAGGATGGGAATTGTGGAGATTTTGGAGAAAGGAGATAATTATGTGGTTATTGGATGAATTAGAAAAGAGAAAAGAGAGTCATACAATAGCGGTCATTCATCGCGAAAGAAAACTGACATATAAGGACTTATGGGAATTGTCAGAAAGATTGGCTTGCTGGATAGAACAGAATTGTCAATCAAAAGCACCTATTGCCATATATGGAAACAAGGATGTTGAGATTATCATTATTATGGTTGCTTCTATAAAGACTGGAAGAGCATATGTTCCATTGGATGTTTCGTTTCCTGTTGAAAGGGTAGAAAAAATTTTGCAGGAGACAGAATCAGAGATGATTTTTAATTTTACTCAGGAAAAGCTGATAGAAGTAAAGGGGATAAATGTAGTATTAAGGTCTGAATTAGAAAAGATCTTATATAAGTCAGAAGTGTACGGTAAAGAAAGAATTAGCAAAGGGTTGCACGTAAAAGAGGAAGAAAATTGTTATATTCTGTTTACTTCTGGAAGTACGGGAGATGCAAAAGGAGTACAGATTACAAAGAAAAATATTCTGAATTTTGTAAATTGGTTTAAAGAGAGATGTACACTACATGAAGATAAACAAGTAGTATTAAATCAGGTTTCCTATTCTTTTGATGTGTCGGTTATTCCTTTATATATTTATCTTTCTATGGGAAAAACATTATATAGTATAGATAAGGGAATGATGGACAATTTAAAAGAATTGTTTGGATACTTGGAAAAGAGTGATATTGCAGTGTGGATATCTACACCAGCCTTTATGGAAATATGTTCTTTTGATGATAAATTTCATGCGGGTATGTTGGACAAATTGGAAAAGGTGATTCTTGCAGGGGAGGTTTTGACTAAGAAACTGGTTTTCACTATTCAGGAAAAATTTCCAGGAATTGAAATAATTAATGGCTATGGTCCGACCGAGGGAACGGTGTTATTAAGTGCGTGTGTGGTTACACAAGAAATGCTGGAAGATGAGAAGGATATTCCAATTGGGAGAATTTTAGAGGGTGGAGAATTTAGGATTGTCAATGATAATGGGGAATCTGTCTTAGAAGGTAAACCGGGAGAATTGGTTGTTGTAAGTAACAGTATCAGCAATGGGTACTTTAAAAATAAGTATCAGACGGAAGAAGTTTTTTTTACTGCAGATAATGGAAAAAGAGGATATCATACCGGAGATATTGTCTTTGAAAATGGAGGATTATTATATTATGTTGCAAGAAAAGACACACAGATAAAACTGAATGGTTTCAGAATTGAATTAATGGATATTAGCAGTAACCTGAACAGAATTGATATAGTTAGTAATAGCGTTGTACTTCCTGTGTATAAGGAAGAGAGGGTGTCTTATATTGTTGCTTTTGTAACCTTAAAAGTAAAAAAGGATATTTCAAAATTAAAACAGGGAATTGAGATTAGAAATGAATTAAGAAAAATGATTCCAATTTATATGGTTCCAAGGAAAATTGTTATTGTTGATTCATTTCCAATGAATACGAATGGAAAAATAGATAGAAAAAAGCTTATGGAGGAATATTTGTAATGGAAAGTTTTGGGTGTGTAGAATAAACTGTGTATTTATCACAGAAAATTCGACACACCACTTT
>CANSYK010000133.1 GCA_947651225.1 uncultured bacterium
TGAATACTGGGTTTTTGCCTGTTTGCTTTCCCTTTCCCCAATAACCTGTGTTCAAGTCAAGCATGAGCTTTCGGAACTGCTCATGGGTGATAAGTTCTGACAGGAGCAGCGTGTTTAATTTCCGGTCTTTGAGAAGCGACAGGGCGGCGTCGCTCAGGTGCAGGTCGGATATGGAGATATTGCCAAGCTGCCTGTTTTCGGTCATACCAAGCAGATAGTCGGCTGATACTCCGTAGAATTTTGCCAAGTCAAAGATATTCCTGTGGGGTATTTCCTTATAATCATCAGATTCGTAAGAACCAAGCGTGGAAGCCGGAATTTTTGTCTGCTGTGATAGCTGCTCTAAAGTCAGTCCGTTTTCCACACGCAGGTCTTTCAGGCGTTCCTGAATACTTAATTGTGTTTTCATTGATAAATCCTATGTAAAACTAAGGAATTCTTAGGTGGTGTTTTTTATCACCTTAGAATTTCTTTTCACATTTCCTTTCACGAAAAACAGAATATCACATAAAACGACGGATTACTACCATATTTTTCCAGCATGATAGAAATTTTTAGTTTTAGGGCGAATTTCTGACATGATGGATATACGGGAAAGCAGGCTGTTTTGCTGGATAATGGCAGTACAATTAAATGACTGTCCAAGCTGACATATACCGCCAAGACCAATTTTAAAGTAATTTGAGCGCCAATACTGGACGACACAGTGCCGACAAGGGTTGCCTGTCAGGAAACAGCAAGGGGAGAACAGCAGATTTATAAAACCGCCCAATTTGGGGCAGAAAATGGGAACCGGAGAAAGGGGTATGGAATGAAATTATCAAGATATGAACAAGAAATTGTAATCAACTTCAATGCAGATGAGAAGGAAGCAACAGTTTACACAGCTAATCCGGCGTGGGTGCGGAAAATGGATAAGCTGTGCAATGAATTTCCGGAGATAATCCGGTTAAAATCGTGGACAGAAATTAGCAAGACATATGTTCTCCCAAAGAATCTTGTAAAGATAGGGAAACCAAGAACATTGAGTGAAGCACAGCTTAGGCATTTGCGGGAGTTACAAAACAAGGCATAAGATTACGAAAATAATTGGAAATTAAGAAAACCAATCACTTTTCTTCTGCCTGTATTCATTTGGACTCATATGATAATGCTGTCTAAACTTACGGCAAAAATAGCCAGAACTTGAAAATCCCGTTTCTTCTGCAATGGAAGAAACAGATTTTTGAGTGGCATAGAGCTGTTCGGCAGCCTGCGCTAGTCTGTATTGGATGAGATACGCTACCGGAGAAATATGGATACCCGACTGAAAAATGTTTAAAGCCCCACTTTTGCTGATAGATGCAGATGCTGCAATCATTTCAAGAGTAATTTCTTCCATGTAGTGATCATGAATATACTGCATCATAGCTTGTAACCTTGCCTGCTTGTGATTTAAACGATGATTATCGCTAGAACCGGAATCCAAGTCTATATTTTTTAACAATATGTTCCAAAGCTGAAATAGAAGTTGTACTGTACATAATTCATTATCCTGCTCTGTCTCCTGAAGGGTAAAAATTTGTGACAAAAGTTGCAGAGCATTGCTTTCCCATGTTGCGTATGGACTAAAAATCTGATATGGAACAGACGAGTTTATAACAGGGAGGATATACTTTTCGTAAATAAGACTTTTTTCAGGCGCTAACAGGGTTGGTGAAAAAACAATATTTGGGGTATATGTACTGTATTGTGCTTCAAAACGGTGCAGTATACCGCTGTTGACAAATATTCCGTAACCTTTATGCAGTTCTATTTTGCTTGTTCCTACAAGGCAGAGTGCAGTGCCTTCGGCAACAAACAGGAATTCCAGTTCATGATGCCAGTGCCAGTCAATGCGGTGGAAGTCAAATTGCCAAATATTTTCGGGATAGTATGCAAAAGGATAACTATTGTTGCCATGCCGGATGGTTTCTCGCAGTGTTTCATCTGTAGTTATCTTAAAAATGCCCATAGCGTATCTCCTCATTAAAACAAAATAGAATTTGTTATATTATACCATAAATATGTGATTTTGTGCAATGACTGGATATAAATTATGCGATATAATCTCATTCGTTAGGAGGGAATAAAATGGAAAACCAATATAATAAAACAATTACAGCCTGCTTTGTGGGATATATCGTACAGGCTGTAGTCAACAATTTTACACCACTGCTGTTTTTGTTTTTTCAGAAAAACTATCATATTCCGCTTTCTCAGATTACGTTGCTGGTGACTTTTAATTTTGGAATACAACTGTTGGTTGATCTTCTTTCAGTCGGATTTATAGATAAAATAGGGTATCGTGCATCAATGATTATAGCTCATGTTCTATCAGCGGCAGGTTTAATTCTTCTTACGGTCTTGCCGGAGATATTACCAGTACCCTTTATCGGAATTTTGATTGCTGTAATGATTTATGCAATTGGTGGTGGACTTTTGGAAGTTCTAGTCAGTCCAGTTGTTGAGGCGTGCCCTTCTGACAATAAGGAGAAGGCAATGAGTATGCTTCATTCTTTTTATTGTTGGGGACATGCCGGAGTCGTACTCATTTCAACATTATTTTTTTATGTGGCTGGTATAGAAAATTGGAAAATTTTAGCTGCTATTTGGGCAGTTATCCCAATTGGAAATGCTTTTGCATTTGCCAAGATTCCAATTGCACCGTTGATTGAGGACGGAGAGTCAGGGCTTGAATTAAAGGATTTGTTTCGGATAAAAGTATTTTGGATCTTGCTGATTATGATGGTATGCGCAGGGGCAAGCGAGCAGGCAGTAAGCCAATGGGCGTCAGCTTTTGCAGAAAAAGGACTTGGAATTTCCAAGGCAGCGGGTGATTTAGCGGGACCGATGGCGTTTGCAGTTTTAATGGGGATGTCAAGATTGTTTTATGGTAAGTATGGCGATCGTATTCATTTGGAGCGCTTTATGGTTTATAGTAGTTTTTTGTGTGTTTTGTCTTATTTGGGAATTTCTCTTTTTCCCATTCCGCTGTTTAACCTGATTGCCTGTGCTGTCTGTGGGCTGTCAGTTGGAATCATGTGGCCGGGAACTTTCAGCAAGGCATCAGCAGCTTTGCCCAAAGGTGGAACAGCCATGTTTGCGTTATTGGCTTTAGGTGGAGATATAGGCTGTTCGGGAGGCCCTACATTGGTTGGAATGGTATCAGGGACACTGGGGGATAACCTAAAGATGGGAATTTTGGCAGGTATTATTTTTCCAGTGCTGCTACTCATGGGAATCATTCTTTGTAAAAAAACAAAAGGAGAATTCTCATAATATGCAGGAAAAAATATTTATAGAAGAAGGATATGTAGTGAAAAAATAGGCATCAAATAGTTGCCTATCAAAAATAAAAAGAGAAAGAGAGGAAAAAAGATGGATTTTTTGAAATGCAGTCCAAAATGGACACGTCAACCGAAGCAGGTACAGATTAGCGAGGATAAAGTTGTGATTATTACGGAAAGGGGAACTGACTTATGGGCGCGCACTTATTACGGCTTTCAAAATGATAATGCTCCAGTGTTTCAGATTGAAACAACTGATAAGTATTTTTCCTTTATTGTTAAAACAGAATTTGAGAGTGCCTGCCGCTTTGACCAGTGCGGTGTGGTTATGTATTTAAATAGTGATAACTGGTTTAAGGCATCTATCGAATATGAAGATGAAAAGATACAGCGGTTGGGAAGTGTTGTCACGAATCATGGATATTCTGACTGGGCAACAACAGATATATCTTCTAATATTAAAAGTATGTGGTATCGCTTTTCACGCAGGAACAGCGACTACTGCATTGAATGTAGTGAGGACGGTATAAATTTCAGACAAATGCGGATTTTCCATATGTGGGAGGGGGCAGAAAAAATTACATATGGAATATATGCCTGCAGCCCGACAGAAGGTTCATACAAGGCAACTTTCTCAGATATGCAGATTACAGAATGCCAGTGGGAATCAGATGCAGATTGGCGTGACTAATGGAATGCATGGGATTTTATATAGAAAAGGAGTCGATTTAAGATGGAATTTAAATGGCTTAATGAAAGCGCAATTAATAAAACGGGGGATAGGTGGGAGATAACCGCTCCAAAAGAGAGTGATTTTTTTTGTAATAATGGTGCCGTTGGAGAAGAAGGTATTACTCCGGAATCGTTAAGCAATGCCCCCTTTTATTATACAGAAATTAGCGGAGACTTTGTGATGCGGGTAAAAGTATCGCTTGATTTTAAAGATACTTATGATTCTTCTTCGATTATGGTCATGGAGGATAGTAAGAATTGGGCAAAAGCCTGTTTTGAACTTACAGATTTCAATACACATGCAGTTGTCAGTGTTGTTACAAAAGAGGAGTCTGATGATGCCAATGGTTGTAATATCAAAAATGACTTTGTTTGGTTACAGGTGTGTCGGGTAGGACAATCGTTTGCTTTTCACTATTCAATAGATGGGGAAAGGTTCTATATGATGAGGTTTTTCAACCTGCCTGCAAAAAAAACCATGAAGGTAGGACTTTTAGCACAGGCACCGACTGGAAATGGCGGGATTCGAGTTTATGAAAACCTGACGATAGAGAGTCGGACGGTTAAAAACATACGAATGGGAGAATGAGTGATTTTAGATTTTCTGCATAAAAAGCTGAAGATAAAGCGTCATGTAGTTATCATGTAAATCATATTGTAAAGGCGGGAAAGCGTTTGTTGGAAGAAACCCAATGAACGCTTTTCTGTTTTTTAAAGCAACAATGCACTGCCGTTCCCCGCCAGTCCTGACTTCGTTTCAGATAAATCAATTTTTCAGAAATGGAGGACAGGACATTGATAAACAAAGATAAAAAGGACAGGGTGGTGCGCCAGTTTGTGACATACTGCCGCATGGCATTGAGATACGAAAAAATTAACTATTACAACGAACGCAAGCGCATGGCGGAACGGGAATCGCACATGGAGATGTTTTCCGAAAAGCAGTTGGAAACGGTTGATAAAATCTTTGATACATACCACGCTGACTATTTTTATGTCATGGGTTATGAAATCGGCATAGTGGACGGTGATTTGGCACAGGCATTAAGGGAACTGTCGGACAGACAGTTACAGATTGTGCTGATGTATTACTTCATCGGATGGACGGACAGGGAGATTGGGGGAATCCTCGGTCTGGCAAAAAGCACTGTCTGCAAATGGAGGAATGATACGGTAAAAACACTCCGGTGGCTGGTGGAGGGAATGTGTCATGGAGAATAAATTTAAAGACAGGGACATTTCCTTTGAAACACTGGAAAAGGCAGTAAATGGCGATTATTTTGCTATGCAGGAGGTGATTCGGCTGTTCAAGCCGTACATGGCAAGGCTTAGCATTGAGGAAGGCAGATTCAACAGGGAACTGTACGAAAGGCTCGTGCGGAAAGTTATGCTTATAACGGTACGGTTTAAGACGGATTATGATGAAAAATAAACAGGCGTGATGAAACACAGGAGAGGGCATTCCGGATACGGGTGTCCTCTTTTGTGTGCCTGTTATTGATATGCAATATTAACAGCGTTACAGGCAGAGAGGAAGTGAGAAAATGAGCGAAAATAAATTAAGAAACAGAGAGGTAATTGATGCGGAATTGCAGAAAACGAAAGCCGAGCTTGCCATTGCAAAACACAGGCAGGCGAAACTCCTTAACCAGATAAAAGGTAAGACAGAAAAGGAACGCCGACACCGCAACATCGTATGGGGAAGCCACTTTGAATACCTTATCAGAGAAAAGCTGAATATTACCAAAGAACAGCTTGCCTCCCTGAATGATGATTCAGTAAAAGATATTCTGAATACTCTCTTTTCTGATTCGTATTTCCGCCGGACGATGCAGAATATTTTGACAGAAAAAGTAAACCCACAATCCTCGACGGAAATGAATAAAGAGCATTCATAGAAATTATCTTCCGAAACGTGGCGGGCGGCACTATAAAACTTTGTGGGCAGATAAAGGCTGCTTTTTAGCCTTTATCTGAACGCAAAGTCCACTAAAGGGTAGGGCGGAACGCCCGTAGGGGAATTGTCGTTTCCCCTGTTGTCTGCCGTAAGGCAGGCAAAGCCCCGCAGGGCGCACACACGCGAAGCGTGTATAAGTGCGCCCTTGTCAAATGTAGCACAGCTACATTTTTCCGTCGGGGATAGAAAATGCAGAAAAGGAGGGAGATACCGATAAGCACCAAAATGATACATCTTAACGCAAAGATAATCAGCAGGGGCGGGGAAAAGCCGCAGTCGGCTGTGGCTTCTGCCGCATACCGGAGCGCAACAAAAATTTACTGCGAATATGATGGTGAAGTAAAAGACTTTTCAAGGAAGGATCATGTGATATATTCCGAAATCCTATTGCCGGAGTATGCGCCAAAAGAATTTGAATACCGTTCTGTTTTGTGGAACGCTGTTGAAAATTTTGAAAAAGGAAGCAGGGCGCAGCTTTCAAGGGAGGTTGAATTTTCATTGCCCTGTGAGCTGGATGCGAAGGAACGGTTAAAGGCGGCAAGAACACTAGCGGAATTTTTTAGGGATAAAGGAATGGTTGTCGATATGAATCTGCACAATCCAGACCATGAGAATCCGAACCCGCATTGTCATCTCATGCTTACCATGCGCCCGTTCCAAAAAGACGGGACTTTTTTAGAAAAGAAATGCTGGCGGGAATATGACCTTGATAAAAACGGTCAGAAAATCCCCACAAAGAAAGGCAATGATTATAAGTCACATAAAGTTTACGCTACTGATTGGGATGACAGGGGAAACGTGGAAAAATGGCGGGCATTGTGGGCGGACATTGAAACGGAATTTTATAAAAAGAACGGCTATGAGATTACAGCGGAACACCGCTCTTTTGAAAGACAGGGGATAGACCTTCTGCCGACAATCCATATGGGTGCGGCAGTGACCGCAATGGAGCGCAGAGGTATTCAAACAGAAGTCGGCAACATGAACAGGGAGATTAAAAAAATCAATGCCCTTATTTTATCCAGCATGGAGAACATAGAACGCTTGTCGGATAAAATAGCGTTTCTCGAAAAGGAGAAAAAAGCGGCTGTGCGGGAAGAAGAAAAAGAAGCATCTGCACAGGAAAAGAAATCAGGCACTTTAATTCCACTCCTCATGGAATGGCAGCAAAACCGGAGTGCCTTTATTCAGGATAACAATATCCGCCAGCGCACAGAAACAAAAGCAGGTAACGTAAAAGATTTTTCTTTAATGGTGGCGTTTCTCCAATCACATAAGATTGAAACGCTTGAAGATTTGCGGAA
>CANSYK010000134.1 GCA_947651225.1 uncultured bacterium
TAGGTCATGCGACCATAAAGGAAACAGCCGATACCTATACGCACGTATTGGACGATTTGAAACAGGATGAAATCCGAAAACTGGATAGCGCAGTAAATTATTGAGCAAAATATCGGGTAGGGGTAAGGTAGGGGTTAAACGGCAAAAGGAGCTACCGCCTGCAAGCGGTAACTCCCAAAGTTTACAACATTTTCCCGACAGGAAATTGTATCAGACATTAAATCGGAACAACACAACATCCCCGTCTTGCACAACATATTCCTTACCTTCGGAACGAACCAGCCCTTTTTCCTTTGCCGCATTCATGCTTCCCTGCTCCACCAGATGTTCATAACTTACCACTTCCGCACGAATAAATCCCCGTTCAAAATCACTGTGGATCTTTCCTGCCGCCTGTGGCGCCTTTGTCCCACGCTCAATCGTCCATGCCTTTGTTTCCATTTCACCGGAAGTCAGATAACTAATCAGCCCAAGAAGAGAATAACTTGCGCGAATCATTTTCTCAAGACCAGACTCTTCCAGTCCTAAATCCTCTAAAAACATTTTCTTTTCGTCCTCATCTAACTCCGCAATCTCTTGCTCAATCTGTGCACAGATTACAAATACTTCTGAACCTTCTTCTTTTGCATATCCCCTGACCTTTGTAACATTCGGATTATTGCTGCCATCTTCTGCCAGCTCCTCTTCAGAAACATTTGCCGCATAAATTACTGGCTTATCCGTCAACAGATTAAAACTTTTTAAAAGCTCTGCTTCCTCCTCATCTGCAGGCTCATAGCTTTTTGCCAGTTTTCCATCTTCCAGGTGCTTTTTCAAAGCTTCCACCAGATTTGTTTCCTTTACAAGCGTTTTGTCATTTTTTACACTCTTCACAAGCTTTGCATAACGCCTCTCTAATATTTCCAAATCAGAAAATAAAAGCTCTAAATTAATAGTCTCAATGTCACGCAATGGATCTATACTGCCATCCACATGTACAATATTAGAATCTTCAAAACAACGCACCACATGTACAATCGCATCTACTTCACGAATGTTGGAAAGAAACTGGTTTCCAAGACCTTCCCCTTTAGAAGCACCTTTTACCAGACCAGCAATATCAACAAATTCAATAGTTGCATTAACAATCTTTGCAGAATTGTGCATCTTTGCAAGAACAGAAAGCCTTTCATCTGGCACAGGTACAATTCCGATATTGGGATCAATCGTGCAAAAAGGATAATTTGCAGATTCTGCCCCTGCTTTTGTTAATGAATTAAACAATGTACTTTTTCCTACATTCGGTAAACCAACGATTCCTAGTTTCATTTTATCTTAATCTCCTTTGGTTTTTCTTATATTTTATAGAGTTTTCGCCTTTTAAGTTTTTGGTTATATACCAATTTACGTACCAATCTGAACCATTTCCCCTGTCCTAGAGCGTATTTGAAAATTGCTTTTTACAAGATGCGCTTCACACTTTGTGGGAGATTTGGCTCAAATTTAGGAGGTGTAGCGGGCTACATTGACTAAATTTGAGTCAAATATAGCGCAAAGTGGGAAGTGCAGATTGTGAGAATGAATTTTCAAACACGCTCTAAGCCCTGTCTGTAATAAAAATTTGTCTTGGCACTCGTATGTATTTCCCTCAATGCCCCTTACAAACCTTTTCTGCTGCTCCAACGTCAGCGCTTCCTTCTTCTGTGTAGGCTTTCCAATATCAGATTTTACCATTCCATTACAAGGATTTTTCATAATCACATGGTTCTGATACGCATAATCAAGCATATTAAACAATATTATCCTTGCCTGATAAATAGTAGATGTACGATACCCTTCATCAGCCATCCGGTTCATAATCATTTGACATTGAATCAGTTTTAAGAGCCTTAACACCTATGTTAGTATAGCATATCAAGGCTCAAAAGTAAATCATCGGATTTCTATATTTCCAATCCAATAGTTATAGGCTTTTGACCATTTTCAGACTTTGACAATCAGTATCTTGCATAGATATAATTCTACCAGGAATTCAGGTTATAAAACACAATATTTTCTCATTTTTTCAATTACAGTTGATTGATAAAACCTTGTTTCCTTTGCTAATTTCCACATCACTTCATTACAACTATTGGAAAGAAGTGAATTTGTCAGTTCTTCCCTTTGTGTAACCCTGTATTCACATTCAAACTTGCTGATTTGCAGTTCTTATCCCTTCTATTATTAGCAAAAATCTATTTTATAGAACAGCCAAGACGATATGCCTCCTCCAACGCTTTTGTTCCCTTAATATCTCCAATATCTTTCACACCCCTTACCAGAACCATACCTGCATCCTCCAAATGAAAGAAATTAAGTACAAGCTGATACTGCAATTTAATTGCGTCAAACAATTCTAGTAATGTTGCTGCTCCCACCAGCAGCAATGCCAACTTTTTTATCTGAAATTCATTCCTCATAGGCGTGTGTAATCTATCAATAATCGCTTTTAATTCTGCACTAATCCCATAAAAATAGACTGGGGAAGCAATTGCCAGCACATCTGCCATTTTCAGTTTTTTATAAATTTCTGCCATATCATCTTTCTGAAAACATTGGTTTCCTTCCCTTATAAAACACGAATTACAGCCAATACAGGGATTTACCTTGTAATCAGCAACAGAGACTATCTCCACTGTATTATTTTTGCCCGCTCCCTCTGCGAATGCCTGTGCAAGCAAATCTGTATTTCCACCCTTCCGCATACTGCCGACTAAAACAATGATTCTGCTCATTCTGTCATTCCTCCTGTACATTTATTTTTTCTTCAAATAAAAATATTCTGAAAACAACTATATGTGTGCAATTGCTCTTAATCTTCGATAATCGGCAACCCATTCTTACCCATTCCATGTGCATCCACTCCAAAAATTCATTTTTATTTTCTGATAATCAACAATTCCAAATCAACAATCGGAAATATTCTGACCTCTTTACAGACTCTCAACATTTCCGTTATGGACTGAATATGAAAATCATACCCCAAAGATGTATACATCAACAAAAAATGGGAACTCAAGCCAATATCAAAACTTTCCGGTTCATAGGGCAACCTGGCTGGCAGCTCATGAAATACATACCTTCCCTCTTTCTTCCCCTGCTCGTAGTCCAATAAAAATTTACGCATAGACGACATGCGGATATACTCCAGCTCATCCAAATCTTTAATCTGTGTCCAAACATAATTATCCATATTTTCCTTCATTTGCTGCATGACTGTAATCCGAACTTCTTCAATACGCTCTTCAATTTCCTCCCTGGTAAACTGATAGATCGGATCAAAGGATACAACATGGCCACCTACACCTTTCATTTCAAAATTAAAGCAGGCAGGACCATCTCCAAATTCTGCAATTTTCTTTGTCATATCACTGTCATCTAATCCAAACATCAATTTATATTCTTCCAGATTCCTTCCCCAAGGCACAACACTGTCTAATTTAAAAGCCATTAACAGTTCCATCCTATTTTCATAATCTTTAGTATATAATACTTTACGTTATGTACCATTTCTCCAAATTAAGGCATTCAGCACTTTCCAGTCTTAATATATTCTATCAGTTTCTCCACATCATCAAAATTATCATAATCTCCATTGGTTCCTTCTCGGTGATATACAATTCCTCTTTTCTCATTCTCCGCAAGGCAGGCAAGAAGTTTATCCTCGCCATATCTCTTGATAAACAGACTAAATCCTTATGGTTTGATTTTACTTAATAAGCCTTTTTTACAATCTTCCTCGCAAGCATAACAATGTGCAATGCCTTTTTCCAGAGAACATTTTCTGTTTTCACACCAGTCGTTGTCAGGACAATTCCCGGAATCACAACCATTGCATGTTGTATTCCTATCCCTTGCCCCTGCTCTACACCAACAACCTTATACTGCCTCATATTTATAGCTTATATTGCATAAAATTTCCATTCTTCACAAATCCAAAATCCGTATACAGCAATACCCCCATATCTGATGCTGTAATTTGGACCGTTCCACAGCCATACTCTTTTGCTTCATTTACAACTCTGGATAGCAACTCCTTTGCAATGCCCTGTCTACGATATTCTTTAGAAGTAAACATACTTGAAAGCAAACCCATTTTTCCGTTAGGGCAACCAAAATAAGGCGGTTTTTCCACAAATGACATTCCACTTGTTCCAACAATTTTATCTCCATCCACAGCCAGCCATGATATAAATGTTCCATCTGCCATATGTCGATTATAATAATCTCGCAAAGCCGGTTTCAAGTCTATATCCTCTTTTGCACCTTCTTCCCGTAACTGGTCAATTCTCATATCAATAAATACTTCCCGTTCTTTTTCTGTTAATCTTCTATATTCTACTGCCATACTGTGCCTCCTGTAAAAAACTCACTGAATTTCTAAACAGTAATCTCTATCTGATTTCCCTCAATCGCTATAATACAACTCTCATAATATCCATCACCAGTGTTTCTTGGTCCGCTAATAACATGATATCCATCTTTCTTCATCCGTGCCGTCAACAAATCGACTTTTTCCTTGCTGCCAACACTAAATGCAATATGTATAAAACCTGTTCTCTGAAGCGATTTACTTGCATCATCCATATCTGGTTTATTCATAATCTCTAATCTTGCACCATCCCCAAATGTTAGAAAATATGATTTGAAACCTGTTTTTTCGTTATGATACAGATTATTTGATATAGCACCCATATACTTTTCAAAGAACTTCCTCGCCCCCTCTAAATCATTCACATACATAGCAATATGATCTATCTTCATGTTAGCAACTCCTTACTGTTTTGACTACTACAATATGTTTTTCTCCACACTTTCATTATGCCACTCCATTTGATGGTATTTGGAAACAGAATCCGCAAATCCTATTGATTTGTATAACGAATATCCACCCTCTGTTGCTTTTTCAAAAACCATATCATACCACTCCTTATCAAAACTTGGCAGGGCAAAAAAATCCCCCAAATAATCATTGGCTCAGCGTTTATATCTGCTTTCTCAATTGCAGTTATTTCTTCTTTTATATTTCAAGCATTATATGCCAATATTCATTCGACATTCTCATAAATATTTTTCTATTGTCCCCTGCTCTACAACACGTTTCCCCAACAATGCAATTGCCTGCTTCATCTCCACTAAATAATCCCATTGTTGCTATTACAAAAATTTTTCTCCCTTTTCGGAAGAGTGTTTCTGATGTATAAAACATATAATATTAAGTATATATTTACATACGATTACAGAATTTATTTAGAAGCCCTTCACTCAGCCTTATTAAATTTCTTATAATGTTTCGGCTGAATTCCAAATAAACGAGCCAGACTTCTGCTCATTTTTTGAAAGACGCTATGATTATCACTGGAAACTGTAATATTAAGCGCCCAACTCAAATCCACGTGTATAATGTATTCTGATGAAATGCCATAGAAATGCACTTCATCACTAAACCATGTCTTTTGTAATTGATACGGTTCCAATAAATACTCTATCAATTCCATCTGCGTTGTCCATTGAATATTTTGCACTGACTTTTCGGATAAAATCTCACGAAATCTCTTTGGGGAAGCCACAAATTCAATCTGATATAAAAACTGTGTATCTTCCACTTTCCGGAATGCCATTTGAAATAAGTAGTTTTCAAATGAACCTGAGAACAATTGTCCGTCAAATTTATAAACCGGCGGATTTTCTCCCTCTGTCAGTTTTAAAAACAACACGCTTTCTGACCAATGGGTAGAAAACAGCATATATTCATTCATATCAATATCAAATTCATCTATGTAACGGAGATAATCCCTTAATATACTGTCAATATTGACTTCTGTATACCCATCCCATTCCTGCTCCAACAATCCATTGTCATTTTGACCCATCTCTTCTAAAAACAGTAGATACGCATATGGAATACTTTTTCCATGTTGTTTCAAATCGGCTATTTCCTCCAAGACATGAATTTGTTTTTGCGATGCCGGCTCGACTTTTTTTGACCACTGTTGATCTATGGAGTTCATTGTTTTAAAAAGCCTTTCAATCATTGTTTCCAAAGAACCCGCTTCAAAAGAAATTTCATTTAACATTACGTTGTTGCCCCCTTTAGCGGTTTTCAGTTATATTAAAATTCAGCAAATCTACCCCCCTATAATATTTTTTACCATATAGGCTTTCATATTCATCGTTCCACACCTCTGGCAAATACTATTAATTTAAACCATCTAATTACAAGATATTCAAATACTATTTTCAATGTATATTTGCAGGTTCGTTTTCAGTGGGTACACAATTCCGAAAAGGGAGAAATTTTTTTGCCCTTCCATAACTGTTGATATCTATCTATAAAATCCTTAAGCATTTTGGGAATATTACTAAGCTGCACAGAGTAACTAAAAATAATCTCTTCATTGCTTTTTATGTAACTGACTATGTTTTCATCTTCTATTGCAAAAACTTTTGCTGATTCATCATATGTACCAAGAAAAGTTTTCAAGGCATATTGCGAATTCCCCGTTCCGCTAAAATAAATACCAAGCATTTCAAATCGCCCTTATTTGATATAGGGATATACTATCATAACATAAGAAATCAAATTGTACCCACTATGTGCTATCATGCAGCAAAACACAGAATTTGTCCTGATATAGAGCAATCCCAAAACAATACCACACACAAACGCTGATAAAGTTTGCACCATATTAAAGTGTAAACATGCAAAAAGCGTAGCAGAAATCAATAATGCAGTTACTGTTCCGTAAGAATTTTTCAATCCTCCCAAAACCACTCCCCGCATCAACATTTCTTCAATAATGGGGGCAAGTATACATACCTGTATCAAACTTGTCATGGGCGATTTGATAAGGCTTTGAATCATTTCCTGATAGTCCTGCTCACTTTGCGGGAACATGCCCTCAAAAATTGGATCTAACCCCCTATCCAACAACAAAAAAAATAAAATCGAACAGCCAATACTTAACATCATTCCCACAAAACTTATGTTAGACAACAACTGCACTTGGTAGCCTGTCGTTCTTTTTAAAAATACAATGAAAACACCTATGCATATCGCTATGGTAACAATATTGATTATATTGGAAAAATCAGGGACAACCTTTCTCCAAACCGCCACATCTAAAAATGTGTAAAAAAACATAATCCCAAAATATGCCAGCACTAACAAAAAAGCTGTGCCAATTTTTATATTATACTCACGAGCAATAAAATTTGCTAAAAGTAGATGCATTGCTCCCATAA
>CANSYK010000135.1 GCA_947651225.1 uncultured bacterium
CATTTTCTTTTTATTATGCCATATATTGGAAATTATTTCCATACTAATATTACTCAAATATTAATGCAATGATGTACTAGTATAATCCGATTTAATTAACCATACCTTTTGCTGGTCTGCTTTCCCAATAGCACAGGGATAAAAGCCTCAGCGTAGCCCGCTACGCCTACGTTTTTACACCTGCACTCTCAAAAAAGCATCCTCACCAAAAGATAAGGTAATTAAATTGGATTATACTAGTTAAGTTCCTATTATCCTTCTGTAACAATTTCCCACCATGTTTTAACAGGATACCGTTCACACACTAAAAATCCCTTTTCTATTTTAAAGTTATTCCATTGTTTCTTTGTAAAGTCTACATTAGAAATGCCAAAGACCAGATTACAGGTTATTTTCTCTTTTGGCTTCATTTCAAGTTCTAATGATGGATTGTCATTCTCTATCTGATATAATTCCAACGCAATGCCATTTGTATAATACTGTTTGTTTTCAAAATAGACAGAACTAATATTTATGTATTTTTTCTTAGATAACTTATTTTCAAATGTTACATTTATCTCCAATATTAAATCGTCTATCGAGCCAACATCAAGATAATCACCAAATTTATCTTTCTTCTCATCATCACTTAACCATTTTGAGTGATTTACTTTCATAGTAAAGTATTTTTGGATTTCCCCTGAAGCTCCCTGTGCAATATAGATATTTTCAGCATTTGGAAATGTCAAATTCAAAAAAATAATACGTACAGAAAAAACAACAAATACAATCAAAATTAAAACTATGTTAATCCATCTTTTATTCTTCATTTTCTTTCCTTTTTACAATTTCTATATTTTTTATATCTTTAATCATTCCATTTTCCATAAAAATCATAACATCAGATAAATATTCTAACTCTTCTTTATCATGTGATGATATTAAAATCAATGCACCTGCTTCCTTATGTTTTTTTAATATATTATGAAGATTTTTTATCCCTTCATCATCTAAAGCATTTGTAGGTTCATCCAGAATAATTAAATTCGGATTTTCCATAATCGCTGCTGCTATTCCCAGTTTCTGTTTCATGCCTAAAGAATATTTTTTAGTTTTCTTCTTTTCTTTTGGATTTAAACCTACTTCTGCCATTACATCCTCTATTTCTTTTTTTCCAATTTTCCCCTGAATTTCAGCAAGCACTTTCAAATTTTGATACCCGCTGTAGTTCCCAATAAATCCCGGAGTTTCAATTAAAGCACCAACACTTTCTGGAAAATTATGTTTTCTGCCTAAAGTAATTCCTCCCACTGTCACATGACCCTTGGTAGGTTTTACTAGTCCACAGATAATACGCATCAGCATAGTCTTTCCTGAACCGTTTTTCCCCTTGAAGCCATAAATTTTCCCTCTCTTACACTGAATGGAAATATCTTTTAATATCCAGTTCTGATCCATCTCTTTACTTACATGGTCTAACTGCAAATATATTTCCAAATCCTGTTCAACTTCCATTTCTATCCCCATCCTTTCTCAATTTCCTACTGTATCTTTATCAATAAAGTTTCGATATTCCCACATACAAAATAAAACAGACAAAAAGAACATATATAACAATCCCACTCCTGTATCCATTCCTGCATTTTGTGCAACCCACTTATTCCTCGTTATCATACAATAATTCCACCAAAGAAAAGGATTTTTTAAATAAACTGCACTGATTATCAGTAAAATACTAACTACCAGTGCTGGAATGATTCCTTTTTCCATGGATATAACAAACCCTATAATATTTTGTGTTATAGCACATGCCACTGGCAAAATAAAAAGCAAATGTACTTTCCTTAACATGGAAAATGCTCTTAAACAGTGCCATAAATCTGAACCTTCGCCACTAACTCCTATGAAGGAAACCACCTGCCCTGTACAAAAAAATATGCCAATCAAAAACATAAAAAAAATAATTGTACTAAATACCACCCATACCAATTTACTTTTCCACCAATCCCCTCTGGACTTGAGCCTTATCAGAAACGGATATCCTCTCTCATTATAATCCATTACAGGATAAAAGACAGAAACAAAAAAAGAACTCAATTGTACCAGATACCATTCCACTGGTATACGAAAAATCATACCTTGGTCTGCATGAATAAACTCAGGTATCCCCTCCCATATATAAGTACATATCTGCATGGTAATCTCTCCCCATGCTCCATGCTGAATAAACTGAAAATGAGGAATAATTAATACTATCTGCAAAAGAGCCACAAGAAATATCCATTTCCATGTAACCAGCAGACCTGTCTTCATATCTCGAAAAATTATTTTTAAAAGGCTATACACTGATAATTTTTTCAACCTTAAATCAGATTTTTTCATCATACACCTCTTTTTTTCCGGTTAAAAATATATAAAATATACTAAAAAAAGTTATATATAACATAATCCCTAAAACAATCCATACCCTTTGAAGCTGATATTTCCATACAGAATAATCAATACTAAACAGGGAAAGAATCAAACGTATTTTAATATTTGCTATCTCACAGCAGCAGATACCAAAAGAAACCACTGTCCCTAGCGGTTTGCTAAAATGAAGCCACCAACACAATAAAATGATATGCTGCAATATAATATTCCGTATGCACAAAAATATCCATTCTATAAATAACATCCCCATAAAAGAATATCCATGTAGAATTTTCTCTTCCTTCACATAAAACAAACTGTTTACCTCTCCCCAGTTATAAACTTTTTCCGTATAAAAATATCCCAGTCCATTTGTTATTACCACAAATAGCAATGCCAAAAGCATACTGTTTATCAAAATCTTCCATGATTGAACAAACAAAAGATTTTTCCATGTTTTATAACGCAATATATGGGCAGAATCAAAATCAGAGCCTGACAAAAACCATACAGACAGCATTAACGGCAAAAACGTCATCAAAGTGTATGATGTTCGGCCGGACAATACAACAACTACATCTGCAGCACAGGACACCGACAAATTCAGTCCAAGAAGCGGTGACCGCCTAACGATAATATTCCCCAGACATAAAACAACTAAAGCATAGCATATATATAATTTGCCCAGACGAAGCATCTCTTTTCCCTCCCTAAACAACCAAGTTTTTTCTTATTTTTTAAAACATCCCATTATGTAATAACCGATACCAGTAGTGGTAAAAAACAAAAAATAAATCCATAACATAAAGCCATAACGCTCAGGAAATGCAGGAACCAAAAAAGAACTTAACGCAACTGGTATATTGCTGATATTTTCAATTGCTTCCAATGTAGAGCAGCAGACAAAAGGAAGTAATAACAACAAAAATTTATAATCTGTTAAATATGTAAATAGCAATGCCAGCGTAGCAATTGCTCCGGAAAGCAGAAAAATAATTAAGAAAGATAACACGGTAAAAAGCCACGGATTGTCATAATACAAGTCCAGCCACATAGCATTCAGATTTGGTCCAATCATCATAATCGGTTCCGGTTTCAGTGCCGGGAAACGCAATGCCGTACATAAAAAATTTACCACCAGAGGCACTGTAATTGCAAATCCTCCTGACAAAAAAACAGCGATATATTTTGCAATCAAAAATTTTGACCTTGTAGTACGGATAAAGACAAAGTTTGTATACCCGCTCTTGTAATCCTCAAACAATGTTGCTCCTGCTGGCAATACACAAAGAAGTGGTATAATTTTGAAATATAAGTATGTCTGCATATATGTCACATTTCCGCCAATCCACATTTGGAAAAGAGTCTCCCTTGTAAATATATTTACGGAAGAAATGGCTCCCGGCCCAAAAACATGGTTATATAAATGCCATACTATAACAGAAAACGAAATCACCAACGAAACCGCCATTCCCCTTCCCCAAAATACCCTTTTGCACTCATTTCGAATTATTTGCTTCATATCATTTCTCCCATTTACAATCCCACAGCAATGTATTGCTTCAGTTCATAAATATCACAACTTTTTCAGTCAAAGACCTCACAGCAGCTGCCAAATGTATATACAAGCACGTCCACTTGACTTGTTGCTGCGTGGAAATAAAGAAACATTTAATAACCAAAGTAATAATAAGATTTTCCGACTCCTTATTCATGCCCTAAAGAAGTCTTCATAATTTTTATATCCTCTGCTGCCGGGCTCGCAAGACCAAATATATCAAAATGCAAATAAATATAGTTCTTTTTTCTTATATATTTATCTGGAATTACATATACAAAATCAGTAGTAATTGTTTCACCTGGGTTCAAATCTGCCCTGAAAAATGCATTTGTATATTTTTTGTCCATCCCCACTGTATACATTTCAAACCCATCAACAGAGGCTCCGCTAGAATTACAAATCATTAGAAAAATTCCATTATAATAAAAATCATTTCTCTTACCATTCTTTTTCTTTTTCGTATTATTTACAGTCATATTAAAAGCAACATATGATTGCTTTTCCGTTATATTCATATTCTTATCATGTTTAAAATTGGTTGCAGATTCATATGGACATACCCATGCAACATCAAACTTTTTCGTAACCTTTACAGAATTAATACGAAACTCAATTTTATTGTTACTAACAACATCATCCATCGTAAGAAACTCTGCTCCACCATATTTAGAGAGCGCTATCTTTTCCCAGACACTCTTTATCTCTCCATTATCCTTTTCCTGATTAACAGAATCATCTATTGATATTTTACCATTTTGCATATCAATTACATTTTGCTGCCGAACTTCTTTTTCACCATGGAGCACAAAATAAAAGCCCCCATATAAAACAACTCCAAGAAAACATATGATTAGACCTTTTTTCATCTTTTTCTCCAAATCCCATTGCCAGCCAATGAATAAACAGATGGCAGGCAACGGAACCATATTATTAATCAATACTACTTTTCACCAAAACCACTTAAATTGTCAGGACTCCATACACCGGAATATTTTCCTGGCGAATGCCAAGTATCAGAGAATACTAAATATGTAGCCGAATACCCTTTTTTCTTCGCCTTATTTTCAAAATAAATCCGTGTACCTGGCTTTATACTGTGTGCAGGAGTACTATAATCACTACCAAGCGATGAACCATAATCTCCAGGTCCTATTCCTTTAGATGCACCTGCAAAAACCTCCAATGCCCTTGGATTGCTTGAATCACATTTGACATACGTATATGTATTATCTTCTTTTTTTCTGGCAGTACATGAACCGTCTGTTCCATCATTATTGTAGTCAAATCTCCAAGACTTATCCTCAGTGTTACCTGCAGATGCAAAAGAAATCGTTTGCATAATTATTGATACTACACATACTGCTGTAATTCCCACTTTCTTAAATAACCTTTTTCTCATCATATCTTTTTCCTCTCTGTGCAATTATACTGCACGTTTATAACATTTACAGAAGCATGACATCTCTTGAATGTTATCCATTAACAGTTTCGCTTTTTAGCTGTAAATTTCAGTGACGTGCAGTATAATTTAGCACTCTAACGACTCTCACATTTAAAGGCTTTATTACTTTTAAACCCTCTTGAATACATATAGCACAACGACACTTTTCCATCTTGAAAAAAATATGTTCATGTGCTATAGTATTTATTGCTTATCATGTAGCGTTCTTTTTACAATAGTATTTCTTATTTGAAAAGAACGCTTTTTACATTTTTTCTCTATAAATATTTCAAGGACTATTTTCATAATACATTCTATCACCTCCCTGCATAAGTGTATACTCTCAGAAACTTCCAGCACTTTATTTTATTGAATTTTCTCCTTTGCTGTTTTTCTAATGGTTTTCCAAGGCTACACAAATTAGTTATTAAAATATAGCATATTGACCTATTGAAGTCAATACTATATTTTAACTATAGGTATTTTGCTTTTATTTATATTATGCTATAATTACTTAATAATTCAATATAAATTGGAAAAAATATAAAGTTAAAAGCAATATACAATGAAACTAAAAAGTCAACCATTGAGGAAAAATTAATATATTCCATACAAGCAAGACTTCAAACGGTACAACTATTATTTACAAGGAAAGGAGAAAAAAAGAGAGTATAAGAGTTTCACTGCTAAGTGATTAACTTCATAGTATTCTCCAATTTATATATCTTATTAAACTGAATTAATTATTCAAAATATAAAAAAATAAATACCCAGAATAAAAATATAATATTGACTTCAATATTTTCTTAATGTTATAATTAGATTGCCAGTGAAAAACTGGTTACTGGATTGACTGTGGGAGCAGAAAGTAATTTATTATATTTTGGGGATGTAATCAGTTTACATATCTGTTGTCTGATACCTGCAGATTTAGACGATTGCCAAAAGAAATGCTTTGGTCGTTGTTTCTCTGCCGTCACATAGACCAATATACATTTCTTGTCATCTGGTAAAAAGATATATAGACTGCCTGTTGCAGCAGGACGGTACCGCCTGCCGGGTTGCAGCCCCAAATCAAAGAGCAGACAATTGATTTATTTTTGCTTGCATCTGTCGAACAATATAATGAGTGTTATTCCGAAATTTCCAGTATGCAGGCAGAAGCTGCCCAAAATTATATACAAAAAAATTAAATGCAGATTTGCCTTATGCAGAAACATTAGCATGGAAAGAAATATTCATTGAAATTAGAAATGCAGGAGCCTATAACGATTATCTGGAACAGCGGGAATAAGAAATAGCAAAAGAGGATTCACTGGCGATTTTCAAAAAAAGGATGAATATTTGCGAAAAAGCACTGATAAAACTATGGCAGTATCAAAAAAATATCAGGGAAGAAATCTTGAAATTCAAAAATCAAGAGGGATTTGTTTATGGCTTATATTAATACAGACGCCATCACTGTCCTGTTACTTCTATATAATATGTCCTGTGAGTTTTATGTAAGAAAAGGAGCGCAAAGAACAAATGTTTATTAGGGCATACTTTTATGGCAGAGAAAAGCTTATGAAAGCTGTTTTACTTCCTCCACGCTAAGCCCCGAATCTTCTGCGATTTCCTCAATTGTAAGTTTGCCGCGTTTCAGCATTTTAAGTGCTGTTTCTCTTTTGCCCTGGCTTATACCCTGGCTTATGCCTTGGCTTATGCCCTGATTGAGGATGGCCCTTG
>CANSYK010000136.1 GCA_947651225.1 uncultured bacterium
AATATTGTAACAAAAATAATGCTGGATTTACAGGTACGGATTATTTCCTGCTTACTCTTGTTCTGCTAAGTGCTCATTGTCATGTAGCGGAGGCATGTTATTATTCTAACAAAAATTGAATGAGGTCAAAATTTATTTGATTGAGAGATATGGGAGCAATCATTAATACTCCCATATCTCCTTTTTAATTTAATATACCTGTTTGCTTTGGGTAAAAATATAACAAATACGACAGGAAAAAAAACTAATTTTGACCAAAATAAATAAAAAATTTCTGTACAAAAAACGGATGCAATGGGCAGATCCCATTGCTAGCATGGATAAAACCAGCAGGAATAAAGATTCTGCTACAGGTAAGAGACAGGTTTCAAAATAATTATAAAAATATTGATAAAGTCTACTAATCAGGTTCTTTTTATTGTACAATAAATTTGACGTATGGAATCACTTTGATGTATAATGTGTTTTAGCAAATTCATTATACACCAAAGGTGGTGCTGGCAATAATTGCCGTGATTTGCATTGTTCTGCCAGGCTGTGCCATCGTAAAAGCAAAGATGGCTTATCCGGCTGCCTCTGGCAGCTTAAAGATAAGATTATCCTTGCTGCTTCAGTTACAGGAGCATCTAAGCAGAACAGGCTTTGAAGCGTATAAATTATTAATCTGTCAAAAAGGGCTTTTGCTATTGCTGGCTGTGATTGCTGTTTTTGTGAAGCAGGCAGATTTTACCGACACAATATCATCTGGATATCAGGAAATGTATGAGTCATTTATCGAACGCTATGAGGGAAAACCATCGGAAGCTTCTAAGCAGGAGTTAAAAAAACTTGGAGATTTTCTTGATGAGCTGTCAAAAGAGTATCAGCAGGCAGAAAGTGATTACGAGGCTGGAAAAATAGACATGGACGTCTATGCATTAAAGCAGAGTAAAAATGCTGCTTATGAAACAGAGCGGATTTTTTATGCTGAAATTATGACGCAGGCAAAATATTTAGAAAATTTGAAAACAGAAAAGGCAATAGATGGCTGGTATATTAACCTGTATAGTTATAACGCTTTGTTTGATAATGGACTAAATATAGAAAGTTTTGTTTTACTCATAGGAATGCTGCTGTTGGTATTTGGAGTATTCTGGGAGGAAAGAATGTCTGGAATGGATGCGTTGCTCCGGCTTTGTAAAGAAGGAAGACAAGAGCTGGACAAAAGGAAAGGAAGGCTTCTGGGCATCATTGCTGTAATAATGCTTTTGATACAAAATACATTGAGAATCACTTCAATCTATCACCTCCATGGAATTTCCGGCCTTACAGCCCCTGTGCAAAGTATTCCAAAGTTGACAGCAGTACCAATAAACTGCAGTATACTACAGTTTATGATTTTCCATTTACTGATAAAATTAGTTGTAGTTTTATTTATACTGACGTTTGCTTTTTGGGGATTAAAAAAAATCAGAAATATAAAATATGACAGATAATTATATAGAAAATATATCATTTACATTGTTACTATTCATAGCTGGTTTTGCAGCAGCAGATGGTTTTTCGTATGATGTTTAGAATGGCTGTGAATAGTAACTTTACATTAAAAGTTTGTGTCTGTGCGCACTTAACACAAACTTTAATGTATAGTAAACGCATAAAATACATGCGTTTACTATAAAATTTTGCATGGTGCTATCAAATAAAAAGGCAGGCAAATAATATTTATATACCGTTCCTTATATGCAGCAAAAAACGTGCGCAGAAATGAGGTCAGAAATACAGCTTGAGATTAAAAATGTAAACAAGAATTATGGCAGGACTTGTGCACTTTCCAACATTACGATTACTTTAACACCCGGCTTATATGGTCTGTTAGGACCAAACGGCGCTGGTAAAAGCACGCTACTTAATTTACTCACAGACAATATTGCAAGGCAGGAAGGAAAAATTCTGTTAGACGGTATAGATATTAAGAAAATGGGAAAAAATTACAGAAGTATTGTCGGGTATATGCCGCAAAGCCAAGGGTTTTACAAAGATTTCAGCGTGTCGGCATTTCTTATGTATCTTTCCCGCCTGAAAGGACTTTCGAAAGCAAAGGCAAAGATACGTGTAGAAGAATTAATTGATGCGCTGCATTTGAAGGAAAAGAGAAAGACACATATCGGCGCCCTGTCCGGAGGAATGAAGCAACGAGTAATGCTTGCACAAGCATTATTAAATGAGCCAAAAATACTAATTTTAGATGAGCCAACAGCAGGCGTAGACCCACAGGAAAGAATCCGCATCAGAAATTATATCAGCATGATATCAGAGGAGCGTATTGTGATATTAGCTACGCATATCGTATCAGATGTGGAGGCGGTTGCCAGTGAAATTTATCTGATGGGAGACGGCAGGATAATTAAGCATGGCACTCCAGAACAGTTAATACAAGATGTATCGGAAAAGGTATACGATATTACGATAGAGCGTGATAAGCTGCAGGATATCCAAAGAAAATATATGGTCAGCAATATCCATAGCAGGGCAGATGGCACACATATTAAAATTATTTCCGATACCACACCAGATGATTACATATGCAGCAGAGGTACAGCGAATTTGGAGGATGTGTATCTGGATACATTTTTCACTATAGTATAATCAGCTACGTTTTTACAGCATTTTTTCTATGTAATGAATTTTCAGTCAACACAACAACAAGCTGGTCACAGCTGGAAATATGCTATAATCAATTTGTATAATTGAAAAAAAAGTTTCTAAGGTATCGTATCTGATATAATTATATATAAAAAGGAAACTATTAACAATTACTGTTCATATTTTATTTCAATGTTACTGTTGAGAATAAAGTGAACAGTGACTAATCCACTTAGCATATCACTGCCAGGTGGATTTTTTTTTGTCAAAGTACAGATGATAAATCGCTGTCACAAATAGAAGCATTTAGCAATATGGACATTTTGACAAATATATAGAGTTTTGCATAGGTACGGATTATTTCCTGTTTACCATACACGTGAATAGTAACAATAGAATTAATTTTGATGCAAGAAAGAATATGTTTTATTTATCTAATGTATAGAGGGGTGAAAGGGGAGGAGAAAATATGCAGGAAAAAATTTATTATAACGATAGGAGGTGGAAGCAATGTGGCTGGTGAAACAGGCACAAAAGGGGGATGCAGATGCATTTGTGAAATTAGTTGAGCAAAATAAGATTGCCATGTTTAAGGTAGCAAAAAGTTATCTGAAAAACGATGAAGATGTGGCAGATGTAATGTCGGAAACAGTTTTGCAGGCATTTGAACATATTGGCGATTTGCACCATCCAGAGTTTTTTAAGACATGGCTGATTCGCATATTGATTAATCAGTGCAAAGCAGTTTTACAGAAACAAAAAAGATATGTTTTGACAGAGGAGATGGATGAAAGGGAATTGGAAGAAAATTCTTTCTCGGATGTGTATTTTCGGGATATTTTGTCAGAACTTTCACAAAAGGATCAGTGGATTTTTACTCTTTACTATGAAGAGGGATATACCACAAAACAGATTGCAAAAATTATTGATATGAAAGAAAACACAATTATTAGCCGTTTGAACAGAGGCAGGAAGAAATTATTTCTGAGTTTTGCAAGGAACTGTCAATAGATGGATGAAGTACAGATGAAAGGATAAGAAGCAGCTTTAGAATTTAAATGGAGGTAATGATTATGGGAAATAGAAAAGAAAATGCAGAGATTCCTGAACTTGTGGAAAGGAAATTACAGGAAGCATATCAGCAGATAGGAGCAGGAGGAAAAAGGACAGTAGTATGGAGAAAAAAGCTGGTTGTGGCAACGGTGTTTGCAATGCTTTTTACCAGTGTTGGTACGGCTTATGCGATGGAGGGCAAATTTCCGTTACAACAGCTATTTGCAAAAATTTGGGGAATACAAACGGAACAATCTGCTGTGAATAAAGTAAGCAGTGATGTGGAAGTGTTAAAGGAAAAGTCAACATTTGGGAAACTTTCCATTAAACCAGTGCAGGCAATCGTTGATCGAATGGGAGCTTATGTGGTGTTGAAAGTAGCAGGAAAAGATGGTTTTATATTGGAGAAGGATGTGGTATTTTCTGGAGGTAATTTACTGTATGATGGTAATGATGTAGGAAGCTGTCAGGATTATGTCCTGAAAAGAGAAGATAATGTGATGTATTATGCGCTAAGAATACTATTGGATGAGCCAGTCATTCCAAAAGGCCAGCCCAAACTTCGTGTAGAACTGTCTGGAAGTTTAGTGCATGCCGAAGATTATCAAGATGGTAAACCATGTACTGTGTATGTTGATCAGGGGGATGGGACATTAGTTTTAAGAGAAAAAGATATTGTGTTTAGGGGAGAGTATGAAGCGGATATTCTGTGCAATCGGTCAGAAGATATGGTTTCTGTTCCAATGAGAGATGGGGTGGCCGCCGATATATATCCTTTGGCGGTATATGTAAATCAGGATTTATTTGATCAGATGGGACTTACCAGGCTTTCAGAGGAGTATCGTAAAGCACATATTCTTTTAAAAGATGGCAAAGAAGTGAAGGCGGCTCTCATCCATGGGAAGGAAGGAAAGAGTACCATACTTGAGATGGAGGAGCCGGTGGATGTAGAACAGGTGATAGGTATACGCATTCTTGGAGAAACATATTTTGTGGAATGACACGATTTAATTACCTTATCTTTTGGTGAGTATGCTTTTTTGAGAGTGCAGGTGTAAAAACGTAGGCGCAGTGGGCTGCGCTGAGGATTTTACACTTGTGCTATCAGGAAAGCAGACCAGCAAAAGGTATGGTTAATTATAGTAAACGCATAAAATACATGCGTTAACTATAATGGATGCGCACGGATACACATAGGAAGTTATGCTGCTTTGCAGCGTGTATCCGGCGCTGTAAACGAAGCAAAACGCAAGCCCTTATAACAAACACTCTGCATTTGTTCCATAAAAGATATCTGTTTTCCCACAAAGCATATCACACAGTTTTTCTATTCGTCCCCAATTTTGGTTTACATCAAATTCATAGCTATGGCCCCAGACATAAAAAAGCATTGGCTTTTCTTCTGTCGCTTCATTATTTAGAAATTCCTCTGCAAGTTCAAATAATTTTTCATCTTCATGATGGCATGTTGTTTTTAAATGAAGCAAATCATTTGGCAAGTCAAAGCCATGTGTAGCTTCTACTGTTCTTCCATACCGTATCCCAATCTTCGCCAGATAATTTGCAGCTCTATCATCTACAGAACCATAGGCATAAGCCATTCCAACCGGATATTTTCCATAAATCCGCTCAATATTTCTGGCATCTGTCAGAAATTCTTTCTCTAGCTCCTTTTCTGTTAATCCTGCAGGTGCAATATGTGTCAGCCCATGAACTGCAATTTCATGCCCATGGTATAGCAAATCGAGCTCTTCCTGATTCATACGATGAATGGGTACTCCTTTTATCTCAAAACAACTCTCCTCTGACTGGATTCCTGTATTTAAGTTAAAGGTACTTTTCATTTTATAATAGTTAAATATTTCTACTAACCGTCGATCCTGTTCAACTCCATCATCATAACTAAATGTAACTGCCTTTTTATAGCGCATCCGTTCCCTGTCCTTCCTATTACAAAAACAGCCATCCTATATTTCTATAGAATGGCTGCCGTAACCTGCTTTACAAAATTAATCCGTTGTATAAGGCATAATTGCTACATGTCTTGCACGCTTTACAGCTACCGTTAAAGCTCTCTGATGCTTTGCACAGTTTCCTGTAATTCTTCTTGGAAGAATTTTGCCTCTTTCAGATACATATCTTTTCAACTTATTTACATCTTTGTAATCAATGTAATCATGCTCTTTATCTGCACAGAACACACATACTTTCTTTCTTCTGCGAACTGGCCTTCTTCTTGAAGAAGCACCTTCCTTATCGCCTTTATTGTATGCCATTTTGAAACCTCCTTAAATCTTGCCAGATTACTGTATCTGTCTATTTACAGAACAGTATTAACTTTTAAATGGTAACTCCTCATCGATGGCATCTGGAATATTCATAAATCCATCACCAGCAGCCTGCGTCGGCTCTGGCCTGGACGGAGCTGCCTGCTGATAACCACCGCCATTGCTTGCGGCAGCCGCCTTGCTCTCGGCAAATTCCTGTTCCTCCACAATTACATCTGTGGTATAAACACGCTGTCCATCTTTATTTGTGTAGCTTCCGGTCTGAATACGCCCCACTGCTACAATCTTCGTACCCTGATGAAGATAATTCTCTGCAAATTCTGCTCCTCTGCCAAATACGGTACAATTAATAAAATCTGCAGTCTGATCATCACCCTGGCGTTTAAATCTGCGGTCTACTGCAAGTGTATATCTTGCAATCGCTGTCTGGCTTTCTCCTGAAGAATAGCGAATCTCAGGATCTCGGGTCAGACGTCCCATTAAAATAACCTTATTCATTTAGGAAACCCTTCCTTTCTTATGCTTCCTGTCTAATGCATAAGAATCTGATGACATTGTCCATAATACGAACAGACTGCTCAAGACTGCCCGGAACATTTGCCTCAGCGTCGAATTTAATGAAGTAGTAATATCCTTCCTTCATATGCTGAATCTCGTAAGCAAGTCTCTTCTTGCCCCACTCTTCAACCTCTGTGACATTGCCACCAAATTTAGCAACATAATCCTTTGCCTTTTCTACTGTAGCCAACCTCACATCTTCTTCGATCTTAGCATTGACAACTAACGCTAACTCATATTTGTTCATAGTTGCCTGTACCTCCTTTTGGTCTCTGGCCCTCTCCATGACAACGTCTCCGTGTGATTCGTCGGAAACGATGTGTTTCTACACACTTTGTCCTAACAGAAGAGAGCAAGGAAAATAACGTATCACAATTTCGTATTGTACCATATTTGCGATGGTAGTGCAAGATTTTTTTTATTTTCTTCCCACGGCAACAGCATTTACTCGGGAGTTTGACAGTCTAATAGTATAAAAAGTACCACAAAGCCTTGAAATAGGC
>CANSYK010000137.1 GCA_947651225.1 uncultured bacterium
CGCCTAAAATTTCTTTTATTTTGAAAAATCTAACCGCACAGGTGGAAAAATTTTAAAGTTGTGGGAATTGAATTTTGATGATATATTTAGTAGTAGAGGAAGCTATCCAAAAGGAGGCAATGGATATATGTCAGAGAAAAGATTGGACAACAGTATATTTCTGATGTACATGGTATCTGAAAATTATAAGAAATTCCACAAGTTATCATCTGCACAGTTTTTAGAGCTTGACCGGAAATATGCAATTTTAAATTATATTGCCGAGTGCCCGGATATATTTGATAATATGTCAGATTCTGAAATGGTGGAGGAAATTGAGCAATATGTATCAGCAGATTAAAAAAGTGTTATATCATGGAACGGTTTCAGAAATTGTCAAAGTAGATGTGACAAAAGGCAGGGACAAAAAGGATTTTGGCAAAGGCTTTTATATAGCGGTATCTAAAATCCAGGCAGTTGGCATGATGCACAAAAAGCGGCTGGAAGCAGTCAGAAGAAGCAGGAATAAAAACAGTGGAAATATTAAAGAGTATCTATATGAAGTCATATTAGATACAGAATATGCAAAAAGCCTTGATATTAAGGTGTTTGAGCAGGCGGATGAAGAATGGCTGGATTTTATACTGATGTGCAGGGAAAAAGGCGGAATACCGCATGGGCATGATGTCGTCATAGGGCCAACAGCCGATGATGATACAATGTTATGCCTGAGAGCATATTGGGATGGTTTGTATGGAAAAGCTGGGACTTCTGAAGCCAAGCAAATTTTGCTGAATAATTTAGAAACAGAGAATCTGGGATTTCAATATTTTATTGGAAAACAGGATGTGGCAGACCGCTTGATAACCAAGATGGTTCCGGTTGAATGGAGATGATGGCATGAGTGAAAGTAAGATAGAAACGGCAAAAGGAATGTGTGTAGTTGATGTAACAAAATTTCTGATGAATAGAAACCACTGGATGCAGGATGTTGCCTATGCTCATTTTATGGGAATGGAGCTTTACCAGCTTTTGATGGATACAGATTCAGGAATGTATCTTGAGCCGAATGAATATCTTTTTGAATGCTGCGAAATAGAAGAAAGCAGGGGGATAGATGCCTTGTATGATTTTATAGCGATTGTATGACAGAAGAATAAAAGAGCAGGTATCAGTGTTGCCGCAATGCTGATACCGTCTTGGAAAAATTGCAGGAAATTTCATCTTTCCTGCAATTTTATTTTGCCATTTTACGAGCCAGTGATTCTTTTGATAAAAATTATTGGAAAAGCCTTGAAAAACCACAGGTGCAAAAGGTATCTGTTTGCACCCAAATTTGCACCTTTTACTAGACAAGATATGCAAGGGTATGCTAAGATTTGCTGTAAGAGCTGTATTTCACTGTAGCGTGATAACGCCGAAAATACAGGGAATGCAAAGATATGGAAATTTATGCAAGGAGTCGTTAGATATGATAAAAATATTATTTGTCTGCCACGGCAACATCTGCCGTTCACCAATGGCAGAATATGTTATGAAAGACCTAGTCAAAAAAAGTGGGCATGAGGATTCCTTTTACATTGCTTCCGCTGCCACGAGTACGGAAGAGATTGGCAACCACATTCACCATGGAACGAGGACGAAGATGAGTGAGGTTGGGATTTCAACAGACGACAGGGTAGCGGTTCAAATGAAGCGGAGTGATTATGACAACTATGACTACATTATTGGCATGGATCATTGGAATTACAAGAACATTCTCAGGATTATTGGTGAGGACACAGAAGGTAAGGTGTCGCTTTTATTGGAATTTGCTGGTAGCAGCAGGGATATTGCAGATCCGTGGTACACAGGAAATTTTGACCAGACTTATGAGGATATTTTAGAGGGATGTGAGGCGCTTTTACAGTGTTTGGTTTAAGGAGGTATAGAGATACAAATGAAAAACAAGGATGCATTATTGATGAAGTTTAAAGAGGTATATGGGGATAACACAGATGTGCGTGTTTTTTTTGCGCCAGGAAGAGTGAATCTGATTGGGGAACATACCGATTACAATGGAGGGCATGTATTTCCATGTGCTTTGACACTGGGGACATATGCGGTGGCGAAAAAGAGAAAGGACAGGAAGCTGCGGTTTTATTCAACAAATTTTTACAAGCTTGGTATTTTAGAGTCTTCGCTGGATGATCTAAGACCTGATGAGGCAGAAGGATGGTTGAATTATCCAAAAGGGGTTATGTGGGCGGTAGAAAAGAAAGGCTTCAAAATTCCATGTGGTTTGGATATTATGGTGTCGGGAGATATTCCAAGTGGTTCTGGGCTTTCTTCATCAGCTTCTATTGAAATTGTGACAGGAATGACTTTGAATTCTCTGTTTGATTTTGGGATGTCCAATCAGGAGCTTGCCCTGATTGGACAATACTCAGAAAATAATTTTAATGGAGTGAACTGTGGAATTATGGATCAGTTTGCTATTGCAATGGGAAGGAAAGATTGTGCTATTTTTTTAAACACGGCAGATTTATCCTACGAGTATGCTCCGGTGATTTTGAAAGGAGCAAAAATTATTATTTCAAATAGCAACAAGAAGCGTGGGTTGAGCAATTCGGAATATAATGAGCGGCGGGAAGAATGTGAGATGGCGCTTACGGAGCTTCAAGCAGGAATGGGAATTAATACATTAGGAGATTTGAATGAGGAACTATTTGAACAGATAAAAATGGCAATCCATGACGAAGATCGCCGTAAACGTGCAAAACATGCAGTATACGAAAATCAGCGCACGATTAAAGCGGTACAGGCATTGAAAAATAATGATATTGCGCAATTTGGCAGATTAATGAATGAGTCACACATTTCGCTTCGTGATGATTATGAAGTGACAGGGGAAGAATTAGATACTCTTGTTGAGAAGGCATGGAAAGTGGAAGGTGTAATTGGTTCACGTATGACAGGGGCAGGTTTTGGAGGATGTACAGTAAGTATTGTAAAGAGTGAAATGGTGGATGAATTTATAAAAAGAGTTGGGGATGCTTATCGGGAAAAGATTGGATATTCTGCAAAATTTTATGTAGTTGAGATTGGTTCTGGTCCTTGTGAACTTTAAAATTTATCTCTGTGGATAAATGCATGAAAAAGCCTCACCGATGACACATGTGTGAGGCTTTTTATAAATTATTTTAGTAAACTGCACTCGAAAAAGTATTCTTCATAACTTATTCAGTTGATTTATTCTTGCGAAGCAACGAGCCAAGTGACATGCTTGCATGTGCATTTGGCGATTGCTGCAAGGGTCAAATATCCCATAGCTTGCTACGTTGGAAATTTGATGCCTGTCAACTTGTTGCGGGATCTTTGGCTGAAAGTTTCTGAGTTTATTTATAAACTGTATTTGTAGTAAACAAAAAAACGCTTGCGTTTTGCTTCGTTTACAGCGCCGGATACACGCTGCAAAGCAGCATAATTTCCTATGTGTATTCGTGCGCATCCATTATAGTTAACGCATGTATTTTATGCGTTTACTATAACTATGGTCAAATAATTATTATGGGCGTTTTAATTTTCTTCAATAATCAGAAGATTCCAGTCAGGAATTTCTGTTGTATCACCAGTGTGCAATGCTTTTCTTGTAAGAAGTTCTGTTCCATCATTTCCATCGTAACAAAGCAGAACTGGTGAAGAAGAGTAATTAAAATAATAGTGGACTAATTTTCCGGCATGATTATACCCTTTTTTTGAAATCAAAGGGAAAGTATAATCTGGAAGTGCAATATTAGCTATGCTGCAAATTCTGCGGATTAGAAGCTGTAATGCAGGAATTGCAGTAAAACAGGCAAGATAAGTTGCGCTTCCTTTTCCAAATTGTTGGTGGGTTATCGCAGCATATTTTCCCCAATAAGGATGTTGATAGGATGCCCAGGTTTGCGCTGTTTCAGGACATACAAGCTCCATCCATTCACTGACAGGAAAATTATTTTCCGTTAATGCAGAGTCAGGGGTTTGGAATTCGTCTGTAAAATGCAGTAAAACATTTTCTGGACGGGTAAACTGGTTATAGGTTGCACCAATGCACTCTGTCAAAAGGTGTGGTTGGCTGTCATGGTAAATTTTTAATTCTTCGTCGGAAAATCCGCTTTTAAATCCTAACAGAAGATGACCGCCATTTTTTACATAGTCCTTAATTTTGTTCAGGGTATCTTCAGAAGCAGAATACAGGGCAGGCACAATCAAAAGTGGATAATTTGAAAAATCGTCCTTTACCGATAACATATCACATTCAAGGTTCATTTGATAACAAGCGTCATGGAACTGCCGCAAAATATGGTTATAGTCAATACTTTTTGCGCCCTCTTCATAAACTGGAAATTCGTCCAGCGCAGTAAGGCTTGCATTGTCAATAATGATAGCGGCTTTACAGTCTTTTCGCAGATTCAGCAGGTGTTTTTCAATTGAACGGACTTCTTTACCAAGGGCTTTTAACTCACGATAGGATGCATTTGGTGCAAGGTCGTGGCTTAACACGCCTTTCCAATATGATTCAGCGGAATTGTGAATAGAATGCCAGTTCCAGTACATTACGCTGTTTGCTCCAGAGGCAAGGTGACTGTATGCCTGCAGTCGAAGTTGTCCTGGGTAAGGAAGCCAAGTCAGCCGCCCCTGCGCCTGCGTTTCCAAAACTAAGTAATTGTCTTTTTTTAAGGAGCGGGCAACGGAGCCGCCAAAAGCAATTTCAGCACCTGTCAGATGTTCCTGTGAAGGATGGTAAATGTCAACTCCAGCAATATCCATGCATTTTGCGGCATCGAACTGATTCACTTCTGGCTGCATTCCAAAAGAGTACTCCAACCAGGAAAAATCAAAGTTGTGTGTAATAAACTGTCCAGGCTTCATATATTCTCTTAAAATATCTGCCTGCCAGTGCAGAAAATTGGTAATGCAGTCCCGCAGGAAGCGTTTGTAGGCAGCAGAAAGACTTCCATTTATGGTTCCACGGATATCTGGAAAATCGTCCCAGTCCGCAATGCGGTTACTCCAGTAATCCAGTCCAAATTCATGATTGAATTCTTCTATATCTGGGTACCTTTCTCTTATTTGAGAGAGGAAAAGTGCCTGTGTTTCCGGTGAAGCAGCACCAGCCGAACGTGTTTCGTTATCTAGCTGAAAACCAATAATGTTAGGGGTGTCTTTTACTTCTTCCATCAAACGGCGGATCATTCGTTCTGCATAATGGAGGTAGTTGGGATTGGTAAGATCCGTGAGTTGGCGGTGTCCATAAAGTTCCTGGCCATTTTTTGTGACAGCAAGGATGTCAGGGTGTTTTTTTGCGAGCCAGGAAGGGATAGCATAGGTTGGTGTACCGATAATGACTTTCAAGTTGTGACGGGCAGCAGCATCTAACATCCGATGCAAATGGGTAAAGTCAAAAACACCATCTTGCGGTTCCCAGGTGCTCCAGGTAGATTCTGCGATACGTATTACATTCATTCCGGCGTCTTCTAAAAGTGCCATATCTGTTTCCAGTCGGTCATAAGGCATGTATTCATCATAATAAGCGGCGCCAAATAATAGAACGTCCTGTTTCATAAAAATCCTCCATTCTGCCGTTTTTATCGTCGGCACAAATAAATAGTGTGAAGTAGTATTGATTCTAAGGTTTTAATTGATTATTGCTTTGTCTTTTTGTTGTGGGTTACCGATTAAAATATAGAACGAATGACAGAGTAATTTGCCTGATTATTCAAGGAGAACAACTGATTGCGCTATTATAACATATTGCATAATATATGTAAAGATATATTATGCAATATCTTCTGAATAAACCATGATCAAACGTTACTATTCACGGCTATTCTAAACATCATGCGAAAAAACATCCGGCTATGCCGTCTGGCGCTGCAAAACCAGCAGCTTCTGTTTTTCTTATGATGTTTAGAACAGCCTACACGCTGATTTCAGAAAACTTCATTAATGCTCTGGATTTTTCTGCACCTGGATGGCAGTCTGCCTGTAAGAGGAGTGGACTGATTTGTATGGATATACATGCTGTCAATGCCAAAGCGGGTGGCGCCTTCTATATCAGCAGTCTGTTCATTTCCTATCATTACAGAGTCCTCTTTCCCAAGGGAAAATTTGTCAAATAATGCCTGGTAAAACAGGTTAGAGGGCTTTTTGAATCCTACATCAGATGAATAAAGAATTCCATCAAAAATATCGTAAATTCCTAACATCTTCATTTCTGGTTCAGTAAATACACGCTGCGCATTAGAGAGGAGATAGATTTTTTTACCGGCAGAGTGAAGTCGGCCCAGCAAATCTGCAGCACCCGCAAATAAATGGATGTATTCTAAAGATAGTGAACGGAAAAAGATGGCGATGTCCTGGATTTGCTGTTTTTCTATTGTGACATTTTGTTCCATGAAGAGAGTTTTTATAACGTTCTCTACTGAGATTTCTATGTCATGGAGGGGGATTTCTAATTTAGGATATAATGCTTTTGCCTTCTCAAAAGCATTTGCCTGTTCTTGCAGTACTAGTTTTTGATAGAGTTTTTTTAGGGGGATGACCGAATAGTTTACTCCAAGCATCCGAAAAACAACAGAAAGTTTTTCCCATAAAACAGGGAGATCTTCGTCTGTATGAATATCAATTAAAGTGCCATATAAATCGAAAATATAGTTTTTATACATACTGTTTCTCCTTTGCGATTTTTTTGTTGTCAATAATTAGATACACTATTTTATTGGCTTACTATTACTCCATCCGGTTAGTTTTTACAGTTTACTTTTTTTCCAAAATATGACCGTATCCAGGAAGCGTATGGCGCAAACCATAACACGATTGCAGGGATT
>CANSYK010000138.1 GCA_947651225.1 uncultured bacterium
AACCTCCTTTCTTTTATGGGTGCACGAAAAAATAGTTTTTTGGTTAATTCTATTAACTCGCATTTTCCCATAAAATGAGAGGTTTTTCTACGAAAAATTTTTAAGCGTCAAAGCTGTTTTGTATCTAAAAAATCATTCTGCGTGATATAGCCAGATACTTATTATTCGTTGTACTCACTCCCATTGAAAATCAAATTTTAACTATATTAGAAAAAGCTTTCATATCTCATATGAAACAAATAATTATCATAATTATAAAAATTTAAAGCTTTAAAATCCATATCTTTTCCCATAAATTCAATATTATTTAGTTCCTCATCTCTTTCAAAACTCAAATTTATTCTTGCTCCTTCATGGAGATTAAATTGCTTTGTTTTCTCAACAAATTCTTTATAACATACAGGATTGTTTAAAAATACTTTATTTGCTTTAAGCCAATATTCATTATTTATTTCAAAATCCTTTTTTACAGGAATTGCAACATTTATTGCATATGGATATGCTCTAAAGTCATAAATCTTTTTAGAACAATATGCCACAGCATCAATATCCAGATCTTGCAAACACTGCATAACTAATTGCGATATAATATATTCTGACTTAAAATTTCTATTTTTTTCCAAAATATTATATGAAGTTGCACAAATTAATGGCCACAAGCTCAGCGCACTTTCTAAAAGTTTCAAGCCTTTGCCATTGATACATTCATTACTACTACACATAAGCTTAGAAGATATAGCAAGGTTAAATACTTTTATATTTTCAGGAAATCTAATCAACGATGCATAGAAACTATCTTGCGCTGGCATGTTCAACTCCAACCAACAACAATATGTTGATGTCGCAGCATAGATACACGGCACCCCTGACATTCCAAACCGCTGCATAGATACTACCTCACGTTTACTCAGTGGAATATGTAGCATATTCTGTTTAGAAACCTGCTCTACAGAATCTCTTGCCCTAAACAACCCTACAGGCCGAATAGCATTTGTTTCATTACTTTTTTTTCCAAAATCACATTTATGAAAAATGTATGAATCATAAATATTAGAAACAATAAATTCATTATTTATATAATCATTAATAATTACCGATATACATTTTCTGGCTTTTTCAAATTGCGCATTATAATAATATTCAATGCTTTTAATTACTAATTCCGAATTTTTTCTAATGATATCCTGTAATTCAGACGGAAAAATACCTAACGACTTTATATAATCGCTATAATTATAAAGTTCCTCTTTCAATGAAAAATAGTATTCATGATCATATTTTTTTGTAATTGGCAGCATAATTCTTTTTATATCAAAATCTATAAAATCTATGCTGTCACCATTTTTGATTTGTTCTTCCAGAAGGTTATCTATTTCAAATTTAATTACCATAAAAATCTCCCAATGACAATCGGATATTTTCTATACTCTGAAAAATCGGCATCTACTTTCTTCGCCAACCCCACACCATTTTCAGACAATAAAATTCATATCCATCTTTATACATATCTCCACTATATATTTCAAAACCACAGGATCACCATGTCATATCAAAAAATGCTTTGCCAATTAATTATAACCGTAACCATAGTCTTTCCGCAACATCTAAATTTACTAATTACTTCAATTGGATGTTTGAAGGGTTACTGTTCACTCTGTTACCAGTAACAGCAGTGTTTTCAACGCTGTATGCACACATTTTACAAAATTCATGTAAAATGGCGCCACAAAACTCGTACTTTTGGCATAAAACATGCCAAAAATCCTCAAATTTGGTCAATATGTGAATCAATGTCATTTACTTAAGCTTTTCCAGCCGAAATTTAGCTGTGTAATGTCTTGAATTTTCAAGCTTTTTCCAGCATAAATCATCTATCAGATTCCTTAAGTTAATGACATTGTATGTGAATAGTAACTTTGAAGATTACTATTCACGGCTGGTTTTAGAAAATCCTTGTAAATAAAATTTTTAATCCGCTTCTGCTCTTTCAGGGGCATATCATAAAAAAATAAAGAAGCCGAAAAACTTTCATTCTCCGGCTTCCTTTTTAGCGCTTTTATGTAGGTGGTGCGCTTTTGACTATTTATCTGATATTGTATATGCTATCCCCAAAAATCGTATTTGCCACTCATGGCAGAATAAAGATCTCCATAAGAATTATACTGATTTGAAAAGCTTGCTACATTTGCCGCAGCATTAGAAGATATCTTAAAACTTATAAAGGCAACTTTTGTCGCAAATACATTAGATGAACCAAATGCTTTTTCTAAGCTGTCTACATCTGATGCCTGCAATTTCTCTTTGTCCACATTCATTTTGCCATCTTTTCCAATTGTAATACCAATTTTTTCCAATGCTTCCTTATTTTCCGCAGTTGCTTCTTTTAACATTTCTGCGTAATATCCATCTAATGCAGACGAAGAAGACTGTAATCCAGCTATTGTGTTGTTATAACTTTTTACCAAATCTTCGATTGCATCATAAATTTCCTGGTTATCACCACTTTCTCTTGCTTTGTCAAAAAGAGTATCCTTATCCTTCAGAAAAAGTTCTGCTTTCTGTGATAAACTGTCTGCTTCTTTTCCCAGCTTTTCATAACTGTTTTTCTTTGCAGTATCTATCACATTGCTTCCCTTGTTCAGAGCATTCAGCAAACCGTTCCCCATGGAATTATCATCCCCATTGACATAATCCAAAAGAGATCTTCCAGTAAGCATAATACCAGACTTACTTGCTGTATTATTCAGCATCTGTGTCGTTACTCTCATCATGTTTCTGTACTTCCTTTCCTTTTTTATTTGGAAAAGCACACCATTTATACAGCGTAAATTTCCATCTATAAAAAATCACACCGTCTGCGATGCATACGCTTGTGGCCACTAATTACGGCGTAATTTTCTATCACAACTATATTTTTATCTTGCAAAAAGCAATTTTCAAACATGCTCCAGTAAAACAATAAAAATCATACTTCACAAAATTTCTTTTATTGCCATAAACAAAAAAGACAACTATTTTCAAATTATTTTTCCATCCGTTGAAAATAGTCGCCTTCCTTAGCTTCCCTATTCTATTTTAAATACGAAGATCAAAACCTTGATAATACCGTTTTTCTTCTTCTGCCGCTTTTTCCATCTGCCTAAACTGCTGCAATCCTTTTTCTGTCTGTGTCTGTAATTTATCTACCTCCTCTGCCGGGTCAGCTTTTGCCGCTTCCTGCAATTGTTCGGTATATTCTTCTAAAGAATCAAGTGATTCTTCTGCCATCTCCTCTGTCAATTCCTCCGCAAGCTCTTCTAAGTCCTCCATTGCTTCTGTCAGCATGCCTTCATCAGTATCGTCTGGCTCAAGCGCTTCTTCGGCCATATCTTCCAGTCTCTCTTCTGCAGTTTTTGGCTCGAATTCCTCCGCTGCTTCTGCAATCTTCTCGCCGATTTCTCTTGCCTCGTCTAACATATGCCACATCTGCTCATTGTTATACTGTTCCTTTGCAGCCGCAATCTCGTCTTCATATTCCTGAAGTGTATTTAACTTTCTTGCGATTCCTTCTAAGTCATCTGCTTCTGTTTCTTTTAACTTTTTCTTCTTCTCTTCCCAATAGGCAACCTGGTTATTGCATTTTTCCTGACGCTCCATTTTTTCCTGCGTACTCTTTAATCCACGCTTCCAACTCATTCCCAGGTTTCCTGCAAAAAAAGGATTTGTTCCCCCTTGTAGATTAATATTCATAAGTTAATCCTCCCCTCTTACTTAGGAACTGTAAATAATTAAATTGAACAACTTACTCGCCTGTTTTTTCGATTGCTGCATCAAAAAGCCTTGCCGATGTTCACATACTAACACTGCTTACAGGATTCCCCCTTCTCCAAAAATAAGTTCAGCCACAGAAAACTGTAGTAACTGTCCTTCTTCGGTACATGGCTGCAACAACTGTCCATTATCCCTTTTCTGCTGTACCAACTTATGGAAATAATGCTCCTGCTGTATTCTCTTTGCAGTTACTTTCTTCTCCTGCATTTCCTGTAGATATTTCTGGTGTTTTTTACGATTAGCGATTTTGCGCTCCCAGTAGCTTTCTTCTTTGCCATTCACCACAGAATAGCAAAGCCTTTCATAAGCTTCCTTCTGCTCTTTTTCTTCATATTTTTTCAACATTTCATTGACAAACTCATTCACTTCTTGTCTGTGCTCTTCTCGCCCATCCCTGAAATGATTTGGATTGGTTTCTGTTATAGAATCTACAATTCTTATATTATCCATCTTGGCATCCACCTGTCTTTGACTTTTATATCCTCAATAACCTTTGATTTTTATATCGGCAACAATGTGCTATTGCATTAGAGTATGTTTGAATCTTTTAAAAACCTTCCTCTAATACACCTTTCATTCCTTTTTCTTTAAAAAGTTTTTTGTAAATCCCAAGCTCCTCCTGAATAATTTCATCAATTACACGCATGCCAAGAAGCTCCACAGGTGCTTTGTCATCTGTCAGAATCCTATCTCCTTTTGAATATTTTGTAAGCTGTGCCTGTACATTTTTCAGATGGTCTTTTAATGCATGATTCATTTGCCCAGTGTTGGAAAGATTAGAAAGAGCCGACGTGTCAGAAAACGCAAAAAGCTCCCGGTTGGTACTGCCTGCCACATCTACTGTATAGACACAGGGAAATACACTGGAAATGGTATCAGACAGATATTCATTGATATTTCCCTCTTTCTGCGATTTCATGTTCATATTAACCACCATCACCCCGTCTGCTTTCAGGTGATTCTTTACTTCCCCAAAAAACTCTGCAGATGACATCTGGAAAGGAATTGTAATATCCTGATAAGCATCTACCATAATCACATCATATTTTTTCTGAGTGCCCTTTAAATAAGCGCGCCCATCATAAGTAGAAACTTTTACATCTTCTGGAAGTTCAAAATATTCTCTTGCTAAATCCGTTATTTTCTGGTCAATTTCCACCCCTTCTACCTTTGCCTGCGGAAAATATTTTCTGCACTGCCCAGCATAAGTGCCGCTTCCCATACCAAGAATTAAAACTTCCATCTCCTCTTTTTTATCCGCACCAGCCAGTACTGGAGCCGCCAAAGCATAATCATAATACATCCCAGTCAATCCATCCTCTTTCATATGAATGGATTGTACACCAAATAATACATTTGTAGAAAGAATAACACTGCTTTCATCTTCTTTTACCTGTAAATAATTATAAATAGATTCTCCCTCATACGTCAGATTTTCTTCCCAGAACACAAAGCCACTTCTGTTTCCAAACAAAGTACAGAGAAAAAATAAAAGAAAAGCTATCATACATGCCTTCTTCCCTGTTTTGGCAGAAAGAAAATATATCAGGCCAAGAAGCAAAAGGACACCGGAAAACAATAAAAAAGTAACTGCCGTTCCTGCCGCTGGAATCGTTACAAAAGTCGGCAGAAAAGTTCCTAAAATGCTTCCAATTGTATTGCAGGCATTTAATGTCCCGACTGTTTTTCCACTATCATCTAAACTTCCAACCGTGTATTTTACAAGAGAAGGCGTTACCGTTCCCAATAAAAATAATGGAAAGACAAAAATCAACATGCAGGATAAAAAAGCAGCAATAATCAATAAATTCTGGCTTACTGTCACAACCAAAAGACCAGAAATTCCAAGAATAATATATTTTCCCACTACGGGAATTGCCGCAATCCATATGGCAGCAATAAAAAGCCGTAAATAAAGTTTGTCAGGATTGGGGTCCTGATCTGCTTTCTTTCCACCCCACATATTGCCAAGCGCCATAGCTATCATAATCGTTCCAATAATAATCGTCCACACAATCTGCGAAGAACTAAAATACGGAGCAAGAAGACGGCTAGCGCCAAGCTCAACCGCCATCACCGCCATTCCCGCAAAAAATTCCGTCAGATATAAATAAACCTTATTTTTCAAAATTACTCTTTCCTTCATGCCTTTCCTCATTTCTGCATATTTCCAATAATGAAAAAGCGCACCGTCTGCCCTGCTGGTGCGCTAACAAAAAAAATTCACTCTACTTACGCTTGCCTTTGCTGGCAATGATTTCCTTTAACTTCAATGCTTTGTCAATACTTCCTTCCACTTTTAATTTATGCATGGTAAACGCCAAAACCGGATCTAATTTTCCCTCCGCAATCTTCATAAGCGTATCTGTAGAAGCAATAAAAGCAGCATCCCTGTCATAATACTCATATGGCTCTACAAATAACTCACCATCTTTTACCTCCACATAAAAAATTCCTTCCGCTTCCCCTGTAATATTAAACTGATATGCCAGATGCTCTTTTATATTGCTCACATCCGCTGTTTCTATAAACTGTTTCTTTACCTTTGCAAAAAATTCTTCGTACGTCATTTCACGCCTCCTATTTTTCTGTGAAATCATCAACTGTGTTTTTTCTAACATATCACTTTTTGGGGATTCGGTCAATAGAAAAATTGCATCTGTTTTGGGAACACAGTTCTACACGTTACAATTCACGGTGCAATGTCATTTAGTTAAGGCATAGGGTTAGACTTCGATATGGGGTCTAACCTAA
>CANSYK010000139.1 GCA_947651225.1 uncultured bacterium
CCTTCTTTTCTTCCTTCTTTTCTTCCTTCTTTTCTTCCTTCTTTTCTTCCTTCTTCTCTTCCTTCTTCTGCCGCCTTTTCCGTTCTCTCCTGCAGTACCTCCTGCAATACAGGCTCCATAATTTCTAATAATGTTTTGCTCATGTTCTCATCACTCCTTAATTGTTCTGCTAACTCTCTGTTTGCTTTTAATGCCACTTCCAGTATGGAATCTGCATACTCTTTTTCCATTTTGCCTTCTAAACAACTTACCTTGATAAGAAGTTCTCTTAAATCCTGTTCTGTCAATTTGCCTGACAAAGAACAAAGCCACCTGTGCTTTTCCCAATCCAATTCCTTTGTAACAACAATCTGTGTCCTAAAAGGTACTATATTTCCTGTCACATAATATATCCCCTGATACGGAACTTCCACACTGACATTATGTTCTTTAAAATACCGGAACAATTTATCTGGCCTTGCTTCACGTATCAATGATACTGTAATACTTTCTATTTTTCTGCAATCCGACTTTTCCCCATAAGCTTTAAAAAGACATGCATACCCCTGCGCCTTCATAAATACATCTATATCAAGTATATCATTTGGATTTTTATACTCCAATATATTATATTTCTGAAACAGCTTTCCTATTTCATTCCCAACCGCTTTATCCTCCCTGCTTTCCACAAAAAGGTCTATTTTAAGCGCTCCTGTATTTAAAACATACTCTGGTTCAAACCTGAAAATCTCCCTGTCATCTGCCAGTTCAAGATTCATAGCTGCTATGTATGGCGGATGCCACTGTATTTCCTTATCATTCATCTATAACTCCTTATCTTCACAATTCTTTTCCTCTTTCTATTATAACAACATTTCTTCCTTATGAACAGAATAATTTATAAAATATGCTCTGCATATCAAAAAACAAAGAGAACGGCTATTTTGGGCGTCCTCTATTTGCATTACTTTTATATTTCCTTACAAACACTATAAAATTATAACCCCTGCAACAACTGCGAGTTCCCTACATAAAGCAGCCCCTGACAAATCCAACTAACATATGATCCATGGGATATCTCCCGGTTACTATTCACATCCAATGTCATTTACTTAAGGAAGATTTCTGTTTATAACATGTAAATCTTCCTTTTTTACCCCTAACCCAATATTTTTTATTAAATTTCCCAATGTTATTGTAAAAAAATATAAAAATATGCAGAAACACTTGACAAATAGTTCAAAATGTGTGGTTTTCGTCTTAATGCCATGCCTGTATTTAAGAAAAACAGGAAGAATTTTTTCAGAAATCTGTTTTTACCTGCCCAGATCCCTAGTTATTATTATCGAATTCGGAATTTCTGTCTGGATTGTCTTTAAGTTAGCAGCCTTTTGCCTGGTTAATATTCTGTTAACTATAATTTGCTCTTAAGTAAATGACATTGAGCTGTGAATAGTAACCACAAAAAAAGAATGGCCATAAAATCACTGGTAATACTCTTTACAACTTTTTATGCATTTATTATAATTAAGTACAAATAATAGCGATGACACAAGCATACAAAATAACAATAACAGAAAAGAGGTGATATTATGCCGACAAATGAAAAAGAGTATAACGGTTACCTGTTTGATCAGCTTACACTATTAGAAGATATCGAAGAAGTAGCAGAAAAAGAAAATGCTACTGATACAATCAAAATTATAAACAAAAAGCGTAAACAAATTGAGCGCAAGCTTTATCAGCAACCGCCATTAAAAAATGAATAACAGAAACAAAGAGGACAGCCATTTATGGCGTCCTCTTTTTGTATCTTCATATTTTTAATAGAATACCTCCCGTCTAAATCAATCAACATTATCGAAATCTTCGTTGACAATTCTCCCATCTTCTATCCGAATCACCCTGCTGCACTCCTCTGCCACTTCTGGATCATGGGTAACAATAATAATCGTTCTTCCCTGCTCATTTAAATCACGAAATACCTTCATAATTTCCCTTGTTGTTGCAGAGTCAAGCGCCCCTGTCGGCTCATCTGCAAGAATGATGGATGGATCATTGACAATTGCCCAGGCAATCGCAACACGCTGCTTCTGCCCTCCTGACAAATTATTGGTCTGTTTCTCCGCAAACTCCGCCATACCCACCAGTTCCAGCATTTCTAATGCTCTTTCCCTGCGTTCTTTCCGCTTCCTGTGACGCTTTCGATCCGCAAAATCTAACGGAATCATCACATTGTCCAGTGCTGTAAACCCTTCTACTAAAGCAAAGTCCTGCATGACCATCCCAATCTTCTCATTGCGCTCCTGCGCCATCTGCCTTTCCGAAATCTTTCCCACCTCTTCGCCGTCAATGGTATATTCTCCGGAATCATACCCATCAATGCAGGCCAGGATATGGAGCAGTGTAGACTTACCGGCGCCGGAAGTCCCAATAACAGCAGCCATCTCACCGTCTCCTATCTCCATCGAAATTCCGTGAAGCGCTTCATAAGCATTACTTTTTCCTTTGTTATATGTCTTTACAATGTCTTTCAGACAGATCATTCATTCCACCTCCTGCAGGATTTCCTTCGCCGATCTCCCTTTAACAAGGGAAAGGCACATAAGCGAAGCAGACAACAATAATACCATCATCACGGCAAAACAGCCTCCCATCTGTACCACCCCAATCTGCACCGCTATTTTTTTCCAGATGCCAAAATACCCGGCGACATGTGCCACAACTGTCCCGAGCACCAGTGCAGCAAAGACAATCAGCGAAATATATAAAACATGAATCCGAAATATGCCCCGCCATGTCAGTCCATACATATAATATATCGAATATTTACGCATGTTTTTTTGATACATCAGAGTCGAAAGCGTCACAAAAGAAATAATCGTAAACAGGAGCATGCCGGCTCCTGCAGGGATGATATCAGAAATGCCTGTCATGATGCTATGCCACGTATTCTTTTTTATATAATCAAGGTCATGCAGAAAATGGAATTGAGATATCTGGGCAATTCTGTTTTTGTTATATTCAAACACTTCCTGTGGACAGTCTCGGTCCATAACAATGAGTACCACACCTTCCAGTTCCGTGAAGAAAATCGTCTTCCCAGTACTCGGGACATTTTCATAATTTTCTGACAAATTTTCCTCTGCTTCCTGGTCCACATACTGCTCCTGTACGCTGTCCAGGTTTCTTTTGGATACAAAAAATGTTTCCGACATATAACTGCTGTTTGTATTGGAAATTATATCCAGCCCCTCTGTCTCCTCTGCCATATTGCCGAAAAGCAGATGGTAATCCATATAGCCTCTCCCATTCGACTTATAAATAATGTCGGAATTTCTGTCAATAATGCCAACAATTTTTATCGGTATCTTTGTCTGCAGCACCGTCATGGAATTATTATCCAGATACACAGTATCCCCTGTTTTATATCTGTCACTGCTCTGCAGCACTACCGCTTCCAGCCACCTCCCCTCTGTATTTTCCTGCTCCAGCCACTTTCCTGACTGCAGGCGGGGTACAAAGCCCTGTATCCACTCATCATCATACGCCCGCATATTGCTGTGAAAGACATCTTCCTCCCTTGCTTCGGCAACCCACTGGTCGTCCCTCACAAATGCATGGACACGGTACTGCCCATAGACCCTGGCATCCTTCAACATCTCCTCATACGCTTCCGAGCTGTGCACCTGTCTTCCCTCAGCATCCCCTTCCAGATGGACACTGCTTACCATATTGGAGATAAAGCCGTTCTGCTCTAACAGCTTCCGCACCGGCTGATACCCGGAATAGCGTGCCATAAAGACAGAGAGCAGCCCAATCACAACCGCAAACAAAAACACCGCCTGTACCAGACACAGGACAGACATCACAACATGCATCCTGCATTCACGTACCGCATACTTCCATGTCATGCCATTTCCTCCTCGCTTCCCTAATTCATTGCCACAGATTATTCACATACAGTTCCTTATTTTCATACAATCCCTTACCGGAGCATCTTCTTTTTTAAATTCCACGAAACCATTACATATTGAAGCAAAAAAGAAGATATAAAATAAACCAGGAAAAGCACCAGGTACACCTCTGCTTTATAATGAAAATCAAAAATACTCATCTTTCCCGCCAAAAAAGGCATCAGCAAAAAATGGAACAGGAAAAGTGACACAAGATATGTCCCGGCAGATAAGACCGAACACTCCCCAAGATAGAGCCAGATGCTTTTTCGGTGGCTCAGCCCGCATATGCGGAAAATTTTCAGCGTCCGCCGGCGCATTGTCACAATGTAATGATACAGCGCACAGAAATTAAATGCTGCCACCAAGGAAACTGCAAGCACCAGAAGCAGGATTGTATTGTACAGATAACTATCTTCCTCCGTTTCCTCCAGTTCGTAATTGCTGGTAACCCGGCTGCCAAAACACTTCTGCGCCGCATCATTTAACAGGTTAAACTCACGCAGGGAAATATTGTCCCTGAACCGCAATGCAATCTCGTCCAGAAGGACACTGTCCCCACCCACAGATGTAATTGGAAGATACCCTGTCCCGATTCCGCTCTGCAGGCCGATAATCTGGTATTCCTGTCCGCCAATAAGCACCTTCCCATCCCCCAGCAGGTTCTCTTCCAGATAGTCCCCACGCAGATTTTTTTGGAAACCATACATGATACACACCTGTTCTCCCTTGGCGTACTCCCGGTCCGTAAAATACCTTCCATACTCAAAAGTATTCCGTGTCCCGCCGCCAAAGGAAAAATTATAGAGGGAATCAAAACCATAATCGCCACTGTTTACAATCTCCCCATCCGATATCAGAAAATCCGTTTCAAACCGGTAATCCCCCTGCAGGATTCCCGTATGGATGTTGAGCAGCTTATCTGCCGTTTCCGCATCCACTTCCCTGGCAAACTGCTTCACATCTGCCACGGTCACATCCTGCAGGTCATCCTGTTTCTAATATATCTGATAGTCCAAATCCCCCAGTCCTATCATATTGCCATTATCTCCTGAGGCAGACTTTTGTGCATAGGAGCTTTCCAGGCAGAACACAATCTGTTTTGTCCCACTGCGGCTTAATTCCCTCCTGTCCTCGTACTCCCGGAACATTCCATAGGACAGATGAATAATCAGTGTTGATACAGCGATGGTGATAATCAGCAGCGCAAATATTTTTGTATGCAGCAATGCAGTTTGGAAGATATTACCAAAATGGCAAGGCAGATTATACTTCCATGTTGTCCTCCCTCTTCGGAAGCACCTCTGCAAAAGATGAAGAAATTCTGGAAGCATTACAGGAACTTATAGAAGCGTATGATAAAAAAGAATGAATGATAGCGGCTTATAAAAAACGTATGATAGGAAGGAGTGAACTACAGGGTTATGTATTTTAGTATTTTTTCACTGACAATGACTGTAGCATGGGTTAGTATTTTTGCAATGTTTATTTCCATATTCCGGAAACGGATGTCTGTACTGCAATGTTTTTCAATTTATCCCCTTCTTATTGTACTGCTGTTTTGCATATTGCGGATACTTCTGCCATTAGAGCTGCCATTTACAACGGTGATTGAATCAGAGAGAGTTTTGCCTCCCATTCAGCATTTTTTGGCTACACCGTTTCTTAATTATGGCTACATAAAGATATCTCCCACTTGCATTCTCGGTACTATATGGTTTTCAGGTGTCGCTATTCTTATTGCCAAACATGTCATCGTTTACCATCGTTTTCGCCATCTGCTGAATTTTATACCTGCATCGAAAGAGGAACGCCTATACCGGCTTCTTGCAGAAGCAGATGTAGAAAACCAGCCAAAAATCAGAAAAATCATAGTTCACAATGCTGTGGAATCACCTGCAATTGTCGGCTGCTTCCATCCCATTATTATTCTTCCAGATATTGACTTCGAAGACGAGGAGCTGCTTGGCATTTTTATTCACGAGATGGCACATTATAAATATAAGCACTATTTTATCAAACTGCTTACAGAAAGTATCCGTATCCTTTTTTGGTGGAATCCACTGTTGAAAAATTTATCTACAGAGACGGCACACGCCTTAGAACTGCACTCGGATAAAACAGTTTGTACAAAATTAACCCATTCCCAACAAAGAAAATATCTTTCCGGAATCTTAAAGGTTCTTAAAAATTCCAGACATCTTGCCTTGTCAAACGTTTTTTCCTGCAACCTTGTAGAAGAAACTGGTGAAGAAAAACTAAAACAGCGTTTTAAAATGATATTGGGAAACTATTACCAAAACAAAAGGAAATATAATTTTATAGCTTTGGTATGTGTTTTATCTGTTTTTCTGCTATCGTATTCGTTTGTGTTGCAGCCTCATTCCGAACCATCATCTACTGATTTTGGAAATACTGAAGTCCCTACTTCAGATTGTAACGACTACTTTATAGAAACAAAAAAAGGATATGACTTTTATGAATATCCAGAAAGATTTATTACACATATGGACGAAATACCATCTACCTTAAATGGTATGAAAATTTATAAAAATAGGAAGCTTCCTGTATAATTTAAAGTGTAAAGGGAGTTGACCAAAGAAAATACCTCA
>CANSYK010000140.1 GCA_947651225.1 uncultured bacterium
CTAGAGGCAAACCAACATACCCTAGTCCGACTACCCCTACCCTAATTTCTCTGTTCTCTATCTTTTTTAGTAACTTTTCTTTCATGAATTTCTCATTCCTGTTCTTTTAAAATAAATATTCATTTATAGCATATCATAACAACATAAAGCAAGATTAAATACAAAAAATTATCTCTAACTATTTTGCTTACAATGATCCATAACATCTAAAAACTTTTTTGCCAAAACACAATACTGAAAATTCTCCAATACTGCTTTTTTTCCACTGCTTCCCATCTCCTCCCTTTCTTCTTTTGTAAGCATCATAAGCCTGCTTAACCCATTCTTTATTGCCTCTATATCATCCGAAGGCACGCTAATTCCACAATGGTATTTCTCAGCAAAATTATTTGGTGCATTCACTGCATACAAAAGTGGTTTACCTGACATCATAGAATCAAAAATCTTATTCGCTGCCATACCAAAACGATATAATGGCGAATCCATTGCACCAATATAGATACTGTCAAAATATTGTGTTAGATTTGGAATACTATATTTAGAAACGGGAGGCAAAAAACAAACATTATCTATATTCTCATTTTGTACACGCTTCTGTAATTTCTTTTTTTCTACTCCATTTCCCACCAGAATAAATACAACCTGTTTATTGTTCTGAAAAGACTTTGCTAAATCAATAAGAACATTTAAAGCATTGCTTAATGCATGTCCACCAAAATAACCTACTATAAATTTATTCTCCTGCCGAAAGGATTCCAATATCTCTGTATGAAGCTGTGGCAATTGTTCAGGATGTTCCCAGTCTTCTGCGACAATTCCATTTGTTATGTATACGAACCTTCCTTTTTTTAACCCATGTTGTAACATATATTGTTCTGCATAGGGTGCCAGAGAAACCACATAATCTGAGTTATGGTATGCGGAATTTTCTCCTATCTGCATCATTACAACAAACGGATGATATTTTGACATTCCACCAATTTCTGTCAATGTAGAGGGCCACATGTCATGTACTTCATGGATTAAACCTGCATGTGCTATCCTTGCAATTTTCTGTGCTGCATAAGTATCAATTGGATAGGTTGAAGAGGAAATGACAACATCCGGCTTTAACCTCTTGGCAATCCTTTCCGCTTTTATCCACAACTTTGAAACAAACCTTGCCATAGAAACAGCACGTTTTACTCCATTTCCATCATAAGTGCCTGTTTTTATCCATATATAATGAATTCCATTGATATTTTTCTTTTCAAAATCCCTGTTTACCACTGGATTGTTTTTTCTTAAATGAGAATAATCACCTGCTATAATAAAAACCCTATGCCCTTCTTTTATCCATTCCCTTGCCATATAATACGGCCGGAACTCCATTCCCATGTCAGGAGAACCTGCATAATGGTTAATCAAAAGTATATTCATTTTTAACCTCATTTCTGCACTGTTTCAGGAACTTTTCGTCAATATGCTGACACATTCTAATTCACAACCGCCAAAACAGTTTTTATCATAACCCCAAGTTCCCTGACAAAACTAAACTGTTGAATGCTCTTTAAGTTATAGTCCATCTTATCCGGCAATATCTGCTGAATATAAATTTCCTCTGTATTATCAGTGCTGGTTAAAAAACGTTCTTCATCTTTATAACAGATACTTGCTTCACTGGTTACTCCGGCTGGCAAAAGCAGGGTTGCAAACATTTCTGGTGTATATTTTTTCACAAAACAGGGTACTTCAGGCCTTGGGCCTACAAAGCTCATATCTCCTAAAATGATATTAATCAGCTGTGGGAGTTCATCTAAGCGGTATTTTCTTAATACCTTTCCAACTTTTGTAACTCTCCTGTCATTCTGCACCGTAACCTTGGTACCGGATTTTCCTGCATTTTCTGCCATTGTACGGAATTTAATAATCCAAAACTTCTTTCCATACTGTGTCACTCTTTCCTGACAGAAAAACACGCCGCCTCTTGAATCCGCTATAATTAAGGCAGAGATAGCCAGACATACCGGAAATAAAAGAACAAGCATACCTGCTGCAGCCGTTATATCAAAGAAACGTTTTATGTACAGGCTTTTTTTCTTTTTAGAAAGCTTTTCATAATACGGATGTACCAATTCTGTTTTCATGTATTCCGGCAATTCTTCCCATTCCCTGAACATTTTCCCCTCCTGCTTTTCTATACAAATCTATAGTTTGCTTCTAACAATCCTGCAAAACTCTCCTGCAACATACTCCACCTCTTCATCTGTTAACCTTGTATGGAGTGGCAAAGTAATCTCATTTTCAAACCTTTTATATGCATTTGGATAATCTGCAATTTCAAAACCCAGCTTTTTATATGCAGTCATCATAGGAAGCGGCTTATAGTGTACATTACAGGTAACCCCTGCCTCTGCCATTTTCCTTATCATCTCATCTCTCTGTGACAATGTAATCCCTGGAATCCTTGTCATGTAAAGATGCCCGGACGACTGATATTTTTCGCTGTAATGCTCTAATACTTCAATGCCAATTTCCTTAAATGCAACATCATATTTCTCAATGATCTCTTTCCTTCTTGCCAAGATTCCCTGATACCTTTTCATCTGTGCCAGCCCGATGCCTGCGGCAATGTCTGTCATGTTGCATTTATAGGAAGGCTCTAAAATATCATATTCCCATGCCCCGCACTGCGTTTTTGCAAGGGCATCCTTTGACTGCCCATGTAGGGAAAGAAGCTGATATCTGCGGTAAAGCTCTTCATCATCGATTCCCTGTATTGTTTTCCAAACCGCTGCCCCGCCTTCTGCTGTTGTAAAGTTTTTTACAGCATGGAAACTAAAATTACTAAAATCAGCAATACTTCCTACCGGCTTCCCATTCTGTACTGCTCCAAATGCATGGGCGGCATCTGCCATAATGATTACCCTCCCAAACGCTTCCTGCAATTCATTGGCAGGGCGGAACAGGGATTTTTTACTTTCAACAATGGAGAACAAAATGTCATAATCGCAGGGAACTCCTCCTATATCAACAGGGATAATCACTTTCGTATTTTCATTAATGGACTCTGCAAGCTTTTCATAATCCATTTCATAGGAATCCTTTTGTGTATCCATCAAAACAAGCTTTGCACCAACATGGCATACCACAGACGCACTTGCTGTATAAGTATAGGCAGAAGTAATTACCTCATCCCCTGCAGATATCCCCAAAAGCCTTAAGGTCATTTCAGCACATGCTGTCTGGGAATTCAGGCATACCGCCTTGTCTGCCCTGCAGTATGCTGCAATTTCCCTTTCTAGTTCCTTTGTCTTTGGCCCTGTTGTAATCCATCCTGATTCCAGGGTTTCTGCTACCTGTCCTAATTCTGCCCCGCCAATATCCGGCGGAGAAAACGGAATCTTCATTTCCTTTGTACGCTTCCTTTCTTTCTGACGTTCCCATCTGTGCGGCTACGATTATGGCATCTCACCTTTATATCTCCATATACAAAATTAATCAGAAATACTTTTTTATCTAGGTGAAACCTTTTTCTGTCTGTCATCACAAAGAATAACCTGTCTGGAACTCCTGCCTTCAAACATATTCCAAAATCTCAAGCTTTTCTGCCTGCTCTCCTGTCAGCTTTCCTTCTTTCTTCTTCCTCTTCTGCCGATATACCCAGCTTCCCAGGCGGTAACCATCCGGCATAATAAAATCTTTAGCAATCTGTTTTTCCTTATTTTGGGCAAGGTATTGCTCTAATGCCTGATATCCCTTTTCAAAAGCACGTTCCGCAGGAGAACCCCAGACCATTCCAATTCGATCCAGACGTTCCTTTTTCCATGCTTCCAGAGTGCCCTTTTTATATTGCACTCTCTGCATATAAATCCACTTTCCCAGCCAAATTCCTTCATCAGTTATGTATTGCTGGGAAATATCCAAATTGCCATTTTTCCTATAATATGCTTCCGAAAGACTATAACGGTATTCCCAGGAATCTTCCTTCTTCCAAACCATTCCGATTGCATCCAGACGTTTTATTCTTTCTTCTGTCAGCATATATCCTGAAAACCCTTTTTTGTTTCTTGACAGCCGGATTTCATTCAGCCATTTTCCCAGGTTTTCTCCTTGATATACATAAGTAGAAGGGATTTCCAGATTGCCATTTTCTATGTAATACTCCTCTGCCAGCCGATATTTCCTTTCCCAACTGCTTTCAAACTTTCCTTCCCAGCTTATCCCAAGGGCTTCTAACTTCTGAATCTGTTCTTCATCCAGCCTGCATGTTTTCTTCCCTTTTCCTAAATAACTGCTCTTCTGGTTATTCAGCCATACACCAAGCTTCTTCCCATCCTCTGTCACATAGCAGCATGGGATATCCAGATCCCCAAACTGCTTCTTGTATTCCTCTGCAGCCTTACAATACTCTTCCCAGCGGTAGCGGCTGACATCCCATATCATGCCTGCCTTTTCTAACTTACTGGCGGCTTTTTCTTCTAAAGCGCCCTTTCTATGCAGAAAACGCATGTTACAAAGCCACTTTCCAAGCGCAAAGCCATCTTTTGTCACATAGTCCGATCCTGTGTCCCCATGTCCATTCTGGCTTACATATAATGTTAATGCTGCAATTCCTTTTTCTAACTGCTCTGTCCTTTTATCCTTCCAACGCATCCCAATCGCATCCAGCCTTCTTATCTGCTCTGTACTTAAATTTCCTGCCACCGTCCCGGCATATACCCTCCGCTGTGTCTGAACCCATGAACCAAGGTTTAAACCACCTTCCGTAACATAGCGTTTTTTCACCTCCAAGTGGCCTTCCTTTTTATAAAAAGCTTCTGCTTCCTGATAATATACTTCCCATGGCTGGGACAAATTCCGGTTAATCGCTTCAAACAGTTTCCTGCAATCCTTTAATTGATCAACAATGCGGAATGCGCCATGATATCCTTCCCCATTTTCCATATAAGGAAGCCTTGCTGCTGCCTCTTCAATCTCTACACACAACCCATCTATGGAAGAAAGGCTTTCAAAGTTATTTACAATATCAATAATGACAGGATGGCTCTTTTTCCCTTTTCCGGCAGCAAGGCAGCGCCCAATCTGCTGCAGATACAAAGCCGGTGATATGGTAGGGCGAAGCAGAACTACGCCATCCAATCCCCCTATATGCACTCCTTCATTTAGCATATCAATGCAAAATAGCAGTTTTAAATGGGTACTTTCATCATTCCTGAAATCCTGAAACTGCTCTCTGGCGTCAGGTTCATCGCATGATACCCTATAAATATGAGGATTCCTGTCAATCAAACAAAACCACTCTGCTACATGAGAAATCATTTCTTCCATATGCTCTTTTCCTGCACAGAATACTATATACTTCCCCTGCCTGTTCAAGGTTTCTACGCAGCTTTTCTAATAGCTCCTCATTCTGTTTCCGAAGGGAGCTGTCCCTGCCACTCCTTACTCTCTCCTGCAGCCGCCCCATCTCTTCTTTATAAGAGTACATGGATACCACATAGGCAGGGGCAGGCAGAATTTTTGCTGCAACCGCCTCCCCAAGTGTCATCCGGGAAGCAACACAACCGTCAAAAAATTCCTCTGCCATATCCCTGCGGCTGTCAAGATAACGTATATTGGTTGCTGACAGCCCCAGCAACTTTGCAGAAGGGTACGCTAAAAGAAGCCTTTCTACGCCCTTTCCCCACTCAGCAGCGCCACAGCGATGAAATTCATCCAGAATGATATAGTCCACACTCCGTTTGAAATCAGTGTCTGTGCATAGCATCAGCCTTGTATAGGTCATAAAATGAAGTTTTTCATTTAGTGTTTGCAATAACACCTCTTTTTCTGTCTCTGATCCCATTAAGCTTTCAAACAGATTCTCCATCTGCATACGGAAAATATATTCACTTGGGGAAAGCCATAAAAAATTAGCATCCAAATTGTCAAGCACAAGCCGAAACGCAATAAAAGACTTTCCAGTTCCGGTAGGATGGATGACCGCAGCTTTCCCTTTACTCATTAAAAGACTACAAACCGCATGATAGGCACGTTGATTATGTGGAAACAACTCCAAAGCTGTATTTCCCAATCTGACCACCAGCTTTCTTTTCTAACAATAGGAGCCTGCACCCCGGCTGCGCATGCCAACACAGCCGGCAACAGTACTCCATACAACATAATGTTTATTATGTTATCTGGTTTCAGGCTCTTAAGAATAGGAAAATCACTGGCAAACTTAGCAAATACAATATGTACAGGGGCAATGCGCTTCCAGCAGATAGCCCTCCCCTGAAATTACTCCTTACGGACAGACAAAAATGACATGCTTCTTTCCGTTCCAAAGGTTGCCAGGAACGGAGTGAACAACAACCGATTTACGGCTATATACAGGAAAATCTAAAAAAATCCTTGAAATACAAAGAATTCCGTGCTACAATCCCGTCTTTGACAGTGTATAGACAGCAAAAAGCCGTTACATCCTTATTT
>CANSYK010000141.1 GCA_947651225.1 uncultured bacterium
TTAAAGAAAAAGCCTGAAAAATCAATGATTTAGGGCTTGACATTATAGGAAGGATTGCTATAGCGTTGGGGTGCAAAATTAATGATTTATTTGAATCAGAGTATAACTAACCAATATGTCGAATAGTGTCGAAGTTTGTCGTACGGCGTTCGGTATACCGAACCCTTTTTTTTAAAACCATGCTAAAATGGAATCACATAAAAAATCTACACGACAATAAAGCATGGAGGTACAAAAGATGGTGGGAAACTATAAAAAGATAATTATTGAAATGGTTGAGAGGATAGATGATGTAAAATTTTTAAGACGCATCTATATATCATTAAGGGATTACCTAAAAGAAATAAAGTCGGAATAAATCCGGCTTTATTCTATTCCTATGAGTTTTTTCATAAATTCTTCTATTTTTTCTAATGTTTCTGGACTTGTTTCGGCTATTGTATTAACCCACCTCATGATTGTTTCATTATCTGTTCTTTGTAATTTTCCTATATTAACAGCATATCTATCATCTGGGTTTTCAGGTATATACATTTTTCCAGTTCCGTTTATAAGCCACTCTTTTCTGATGTTGCATTTTTCACAAATCAATTGGACAACGGCATCTGATGGATTTCGTCTTCCTATTTCATAGCTAGAAAGGTTTTGTTTTGGTATTCCTAAAAATTTAGCAAAAGATTCTTGGGTTTTTCCGTATTCTGGAAATTCTTTTCTTATCTGTTTTATTCTGTTTTTCAATTTTATGACCCCCTTTGAAATGATTGTACATTAAAGTTTGAAAAAAGTCTAGTGAAAATTTGTACAAAGTACCAAAAAATGCTTGACAAATAGTCTTCTGAGTACTATTATAAAAATGTACAAAGTACTATACTAGAGAAAGGGGATGAAACAATGAATAGAGCAAATAAAAAGGTTGAATTAACGGATGACCCATTAACGAATATTCACATTATGATTCCAATGTTAAATGATAGAGCCAGAGAAGCAGTTTCATATTTGATGTATGGGTGTTTTATTGGAGAAGAAATTGCAGAGAGGAAAAAGAAGAAAGAACCACAGAAGGTATAAAAGAGGCGGTAGCAGTTATATGGTAAGCATAGAAACAGAAGGGGAAATGGTCAAATTAAAGCAGGATAAGCCGTAATAGGACAAAATCCTGTACTCATAAATATTACAGAAAGAAAATTGGAGGTGGAAGTTATGAAACTTGCTACATACTCATTTGTAATACACAAGGATGATAAGACAATACCGTTTGAAGAAATGTCAGAAGAAGAACAGGAGGAATATAAAAGAAAGTTTACACTGGATTTTACCGACAGCATAATGTGGGCGCAGGGGTATCAGCGAGTGAAGACAACACCATCTTCTTAAGGGGGTGCTGTGCTATCGGCATGACGGGCATTTATACCCCACCCTATTATATTTTTCCTGTGATGTAGGTATCACAGGAAAAATATGGACAGGCTGCCTGGTGGAAGGAAGCAAAAGTTTGGAATTAGAGGAATTATTGATTTAAAGGAGGTTCGAATGAGACAGGAAGATGCAGAAAAATTAGTAAAAAAAGGCGAGAAATTAGGAGCACAGGGATTTGTCAAAACATATGGTTTTGCACAGCATGGTATTCTTAATGCAGTTTGCGAAGGCGTTTTGTAAGACGGTTTCTGAACACAAAAGCTTCCGCATGGAATTAATATATGATGCGGAAGCTTTAAATACAGACTATGTATTTTTTATACCTACAGAATCTGAGTCAGATGGCAGTTCTCTGGGATCTCCAAAAACTCAAAACTGTAAAGTTCATCCATTGTAAATTCACCACTTTGCAAATCTGGGCTAAATTTCAGCCCAGTGTAAGAGAAACGATTAATTCTATCAAATAATTCTTTTCTTTCATTAGGTGAAAGAGGACTGAATTCTATTTTATACACTTGTAAAGACATAGTTTATTCTCCCTTCTTACGTACTCGGCTTTGGCAGAAGCCTGTAGGGAAAGTATAGCAATAGAAGGGGAAATATTGGTGGTTAATGGGGCGGGGTTTGATGTTGTTAATTTTGAAGCAAAAAGCTCCGCTAATGGCGAGGCAGAGCTTCTTGTAAAGATTAAAGGCAAAGAGATGTTTACTGCATTGTCATCCAGTTAATCAAGATAGCAGAAAATTAGGCGAAGTATAAATTTGGGAAGGGGGCGATTAATTACGAAAAAAAAGAGAGCAGGGAAAAGTCGAAGTGGTTATTGAATTTACCGAAGGCTATGAAAAAAGGTTCACGGAAGCAATTTTAAAAATATATGAAAATCGCCTCCGTGAGCAGGAAAAGCAAGAGGCAGAAAAGGAAGTAGGTTGATGCTGGAAAGGAGTGCTTATGGGAAAGAAGATGAAAGGCATGGGGAATAGAGGAATGGGATTATTGGAAGAGAGGAAAATGACGCCGGGCGAACGGGAAAATCTTTTAAAGCATATATCCTGTGCAGAAAAATTGTCGTTGGACAAGGTTACAAGGGCATGGCGTGATAAAGATAAAGTGCTATGCGTGGAATATAGTGACGGGAGTTGGTACCATTACACAGAAACAGGGGAGTGGTATTGATGGAAGAAAACATTGCTGTGCCATCGGCATTCTTACGTACTCGGCTTTGGCAGAAGCCTGTAGGGAAAGTATAGCAATTGAAGAGGGAATGGTCGAACAAGATGGCATAAAACTAATTATTTGATGTCATGTTATCAGGAGCAGATGGAATCTAAAATGGAGGAGTGATATGCAACATCTTGAAGAAAACGAGGTCGAAAGAGTAAAACAGCATAACAGGATGTTAGAGTACCAATTAGAGATGAAAAGGCAGGAAAATGAAAGGCTGCGTGAAAAAAGGAAGTTAATAGCACATATTATTTTATGCATTTCTATTTCTGCCGTATGTGTATTGATTTTTGAGTTACTTTCTAAGTGATGGACAGAGGTGAAAATGTTAAAAGTAATTTTTATTGTTATAGCCTGTATTCTATCAATGATTTCTATGCTGATTGTGGCAGTGTCCAATTGGAAATAAATCACATCCCTTTTATAGAGAGCCAAGGGATGTGAAGATTTTAGGATTTTAGACAAAGCGATATCATACTTACTATTACGGAAATAAAAGAGAGAACAACAGGAATATAAGCAAGCAGATATTTATGATACCGGTATTGGAGATACATTATGCCTATATCAGTTATTATAAAAGATGCCATTATTTTAGAATTGTTTTTTCTAAGATAATCAAGATTGTCATTTGTACAATCTAAAAGTCCATAATGCGCTAGTATACGAATGTTGTTATTGACAGGTGGATCGTATTCCAGCAATTGTTTTCTTGCTTTCTTAAGAAGCTTAATTTGCATATGGGTTAAATCTATTAGTTGGTAATTGTTAACGGTAACTGGTTCGTTGTTCATTGCTTAGCCCTTTCTTATGTACTCGGCTTTGGCAGAAGCCTGTAGAGGAATTATAACAGTGGCAAGGAGAATGGTCAAATAAAGCAGTAAAAACTAATAATTTGCTACCAGAACAGGATATCAAGGAAAGGGTGATTAAGATGTCATTAAAAGAATTGGATAAAAAAGAAAAACAGGTAAGCGAATTACAGGCGGAACTTGACCGCAGAACAGTGGAAGAGCAGAAGGCAGCGGATTTAATGACAGAAGGCAGGAATAAGGAAGGGGATGCAGTCCTGGCAGACTTGGATGATGACGTTATTATAAAGCTTGCAGAATAAGGATGGTTTGCTGTGCTATCGGCATGACGGGCAATTACTCCCACCCTATTATATATACCCCTGTGCGGTATCAAAGCTGCATGGGGGACTGGCCTGGTTTTTGGCCTCCTTACCTCTTTGTGGTGTCAGAGCCGCAGGGAGGGCTGGGTGAGCACATGCACCCTATGGTTTTAATCATGTTCAGACCCTATTACCCAAATAGACATGTGCAGCCGGCACGGGCTAACCGTGCAGGCGGCAGTACCACATGCCGCCATGTGTGCCGGGTGGTTTTCGGACTAACCGCCCGGCATTATTTGACAAAAAAGGAGGGATTGGATTATGGAGCTTAAAAGGGTGACAGTCCAGGACTGTATTGACCTTTTTGAAAAAAAGGGGATGGAAACAGTAATTAAGCATGGGAAGGTGGTCGGGTTTACCGGGAGGAGGGAAGCGCATGGGGCATCTGTTAAGATGGGACACGCCCACAAAGACGACAGATAAAGCAAGACAAATACCTGTAAAGATACTGGAAGAGATAGAAAAACAGGGGCAGGTATGGTCGCTGCACCCGCAGTGCCCAAAGCCCGTAACCTATGTCGGTACAAAGATTGCGGGGTACGGTTTTGCGAACGACTATTACAGGGATGAAAAAGGTGTGTATTGGTATGAATCAAGGCACGCCGGCGAGCCTGTTGTGCTGGAGTTTAATTACGGCGGCGGCACGGAGGGCCGGAAACGGAAAAGAAGGGGCCGGACGGCATGAAAACAAAAAACAGGCAGCCGGGGGGCTGTCTGTTTTTTGATAGCGGTTAAGCTATGTATATCTTTAGGTTAAAGCCATCATAGCATAAAACCGCCGGGAAGTCAATGTTTACGGGCTTTGAACGGCCTAGTATAAAGTATTAACTAATGGACGGGGTTAAATTTATGCGAAAAAAATTGAGATATTATCAATATAGTTTTGAAGATGTGTTCGGGCAGGAGTGGGAGACAGACCCAGCCAGGCCGGGGTACCAGGAATATGTCCAGAAGACACTTACGGATTACTATAATACTAATATTTTAGGCGAAGAGACAAGGGAAGATTACATTGATGGCAAAATGAAGCAGGCCGGGAAGTGTAAAATCATGTGCCAGGTGATTGAATCCGGGGATATGGTGGAAATAAACATCTACCCTGTCTACACGGGCCGTAAGGACGTGCCAAGGGTAAAGTCTGGGAAGTCCAGCCGGGATGCGCAGAAAAACCTAAATGATAAAAATAGTATTAAAAGACTTATCCGCCTGATTAATGCCAATTTCCACAAAGGGGATCTGATTTTGACGCTTACATATGGGGACAGGCATTACCCTGGCCAACAGCAGGCACGTAAAGATGTCCAGAAATATTTCAGGGAGGTTCGGAAGGGACGAAAAAAGAAGGGGCTTCCTCCCCTGAAATATATCTATGTGACCGAATGTGTCAAAGAAGGGGAAGAGTGCAGCAGGATCCGCCTGCACCATCATTTAATCATGAACGCCATGGACCGTGACGTTGCAGAGTCCTGCTGGAAGAAAGGGCGTGTAGAGAGCAGGTACGCCCAGCCGGATGATTTTGGCCTTGAGGGTTTTGCACGTTACATATCCAAATTATCTGTCAGCAAATACTCACGCAAATGGATTCCGTCAAAAAACCTGGACAAGCCGGTGGAACACAAATCCGTAACCTTGTTATCCCGGAGGAAATTTGCAGAGATTATCAAATCAGATGATAAAGCGGGGCTTTTAGAGGGCCTCCATCAGGGGAAACTAAAATATCTTGATTCCACTACATATGTCAACCAGGAATACGGGGGATTCTACCTCTACTCACGCCTGCGCCGCAAGGAGAGCGTATGGGGTACGCAGGAAGAGGCAGCACAGCCTGGCAAAGTGGCCTGCAGGGTATACTTGGATTATGATTGGTCTGGCAGTTTTTGTAACGGCGAGGCAGCCTTTAGTGTCCTCTGGGAAGCATACAAAAAAGACGGCACGCCTGTAACAAGGGAAAAATATGGGAGGCTTAAGAACACGACAAAACGCCGGGCAGTCTTGGAGATGTCCAGGATTGCCTTAGAAGAATTAAACCCATGCAGCGTAGAATTCCACTGCTGCGGGAAGACACTCACAGATGGCATTATGGCACGCCAGTTTGAGCTGCGCCGGAAAGACGGGTACCGTGGCGTCAAAGATGCCGGGCTGATTGAAAAGTTCATGCAGGCGGCAGAAGGGTTTACTTTATATGCAGTATCAGAGAAAAAGAACATATATTCCGAGGCAATGAAAATACAAAGGGAATTAAAGTACAACACAATGACTATCAAAAATATGGAGGGATAGGGATGCAAAGCATTATGCAGGATGGCAAAGAGGTATGTTAT
>CANSYK010000142.1 GCA_947651225.1 uncultured bacterium
CTGACACTTCTTCCTGCGTAAAGCCAAACACATCACTATATTTCTCCGAAGTTGTTGTCACCACTTCCAGGTTATTCAAATCAGAAAAAATGGACTCCTTGCTAACCCTTGTAATCCCTGTCATGATTGCCTTATACAGAAAAGGGTTCGTCTTAAACGTAGCATTAAATAAATTCCTCATAAAGGACACAATTTCATCCCAGTAGCCATTCACATAAGCCTCCTGCATCGGCGTGTCATACTCGTCGAGAAGGATAATTGCTTTCCTGCCATAATAACGCCCTAAATAATCCGACAATGCCCTTATTGAATCTGCTGCAATATAGTCCTCCATCTCTGGGGAAACCTTCTGGAACAGCCCCTTTTCTGGCAGGTTCAGATAACCGCCTTCCAGCAAAAAATCATATTTGTTATATAATTTTTGGATATTACGGCATATCGCTTTTCTTGCAGAAGCAAATGTAGTTTCCTTGATATCCGCAAAGCTCATTGCTATGACAGGGTACTTCCCCTGTATTCCCCGATATTTTTCCTCTTTCCATAGATTTGTTTTTTCAAACAAATCACTCCGCCCTGCATAATCAGCCGAAAAAAACTTTTCCACCATATTCAGGTTAAGCGTCTTCCCAAAACGCCTTGGGCGGGTAATCAAAGTCACGCTGTCACCATTCTCCCACCATTCACGGATAAAGCCTGTTTTATCTACATAAAAATAATCATTTAAAACAATCATCTCATAATCCTGTACCCCTATTCCAACCGTCCTTGCCATGCCCTATCCTCCTAAAGTTAGTCTGGCACTACCCAACCAGAACATTTTTCCCTTTAAATGCAAACCCATACTTCCTGATACGGTCAGCAGAAATCCCTTTTGCCTCCAGGGATGCCGCATAACGCTTTTCTTCAATCTGTAACAGCGCTGCCCCCACGGTATCTTCCAGTGTTTTTTCATCCTCCGGGTCATGCACCTTAAATTCCATAATAATGGCATCATCCTTTTCATTGTCCCTTGCTGGCTCCAGCATCACATCATAACGCCCAAAGCCACTCTCACGGTTTGAGGCAACCACATACCTGCCTGCCAGATCCACCATCAGCCCAAGCACAAAACCATGGTAAAAACGTTCCGGCTCTGCACTCTCCGATGGCCTGTTCCCTGTATCAAAACTGCTGAAAGTCTCCAGGGCAACTTTGTTCATATAATGGTTCATTGCCTTTTTATCGTCAAGGAGCAGTGCCTTAATAAAATCGTTATATGCCGGGGAACAACTTTTAAACCAGCCCTTTATCATATTTTTAAACATCATCCTTACCTCTCTGTTCGTAAGTTTCAGTTCATATCCCTCTGTTTCCATATCCAAATCCATCCAGTGATGCTCCACCTTCAAATACCCACTTGCAAGCAGCAGGCTCCAGATGGCAGCTTCATCGCTGTCAAGCTGGCTAAATACAATCTGTTCATCTATCTCTGTATGGAGTATTCCCCCTTCCAGCAAATCCTCCATAACCATTTTTACATCCCTGCTTCCCTCACGGATCAGTTTCCCTACCAGGCTGTTGCTGCTGGTGTTTGCCCAATACGTTGAAAATTTCTTTTCCTTAAGAAAATTAAGAATCGACCATGGGTTATAAATATCCGTTCTGTTTCCAAACGTAAAGCCATCATACCAGTCTCCGACATACCCCTCCATTTCAGACATCCCAAATTCAGCTAAAGCATGTGACACTTCCTCCTGCGTAAAACCAAGGGCATCACTATATTTATCGGAAGTTGTTGTCACCACTGCCAGGTTATTTAAATCTGAAAAAATGGACTCCTTACTAACCCTTGTAATCCCTGTCATGATTGCCCTATCAAGAAAAGGATTTGTTTTAAACGTAAAATTAAATAGATTCCTAATAAAGGACACAATTTCATCCCAGTATCCATTCAGATATGCCTCCTGCATTGGCGTGTTGTACTCGTCAAGCAGGATAATCACATTCTGCCCATAGTACCTTGCCAGCAGGCCGGACATTTTTTTCAGTGACAATGCCGCAATATCATTGTCCATATCCCTCGACACTGCGTTAAAAAACTCCCTTTCCCTGTCACTTAAGAACCCCTTCTCTTCCAAAAGAAACCGATACTTCTCATACACCTCTACAATTTCCTGGCAAACCTGTCTTCTGGTATCAATATAATTTGCCCCCTTTACACCAGCAAAGCTTAGCGCAATAACAGGAAACTTCCCCTGCATACTGCGGTATTTCTCTTCCTTCCATATGTTCCTATTTTCAAATAAATCACTGCGCTCTGCATAGTCAAGGGAAAAGAACTGCTCTGTCATGCTCATGTTAAGTGTCTTCCCAAAACGTCTTGGGCGGGTAATCAATGTTACCTTATCAAGATTCTCCCACCATTCTTTAATAAACATTGTCTTATCAATATAAAATACATTGTTTTCTACCAATTCCTGATAATTTTGATAACCAAGCCCAACCGTTCTTGCCATACCGTATCCCCCCAAAACTAATCTAACCATAGTATAGTATTTTTTCATACAACTAGCAAGATTTTTCTTTTGGATTCTGAACATGTTTGAAAATCAGTGTTAGAGCGTGTTCACTCACCAACTTGAACAAAATAAACCGATGGTATAGGCTATTCTCATAGCCAGACAACCATCGGTTTTCTATCAATGTCAGGCATTCAGCTGATGCCTATACCATCAAAAGTATCATATGTATAATACTCCTTTTATGAAAGGAATTCAACATATGAACTTACAACATTACAGGAACACCATGGAGAACTTATTTCTATTATGGAAGAGAAAGGCTATTCCAAAAGGTATATTCAAAATCTGAAACCGAAGTTTAACCATATACTTAAGAAAGCCGGTAATAACAACTGGAATTCATATGCCGACATTTATAACGATCATTTTCTGCTATCGCATTCTGACAAACATTATCCGATATATTCGAACCTTGTATCGTCAGGTATTTTATAACCTCTTGAACCTTTGTTGTCCTTCATCCAATCCTCTATTCCTTTTCTGATTTCTTCTGCTGACTCTTTTACTACTTGCATAGCTGGTTTCGGTTCAGAAAGATCAAAGTCAATTCCGTAATCATCTTCTATAGAAATGTACCATTCTTCATCATTTTCTTTTTTTATATTTCTATCGTCAAATGTGAAAAATTCTTCTTTATCATCTCCCATATAATCAGTGTAACTAATTCTGACAATATTTTCGTGAACACATTTTATATCTGGAAAATATTTTGAAACAGTCTTGGCAATTTCCTCCCATTCACTCTTATAATTTTCCTTAATTACATATTCGGCAAACTGGTACTCCTTATCTTTTTCAATCGTTCCTATACTACGCCCATAGTCCATCCAAAAATCATGCGAACAGAATTTAAATATATAATATTCTTGCTCAATATCTGTTGGCACATAAAAGAATATGTATGATTCTGGGTTTATCGAAACCACTGTAATATCTTCTCCATTATTGACTATATTGTAATAACATTTAGGTGTTTTTCCATCAACTCCTATTTTTGTAGTATCAACTGAAAGATAATCACATTTTATATAAAAATGCGGTTTTTTATCGTTTTCTGTAATCTCCAACTGCTTTCGGTTTATATCTACTATCGTTTTATTGAATTCCAAACCAACAAAAGATATTACAATACCTGCACCCCCAACAAAAACAAAAGAAAAAATCTCAAAGAAAATCTTGTTTTTTTCTAACCATGTTCTAATCCCTTTTGGTACTACCTTAGTAAACGAATAATTGACTTCTTTATCATAATCTTCATATAATGATAATTCAATCTCCCTTTTCGTTCCAGAATAAATGTCATAAACTATATAATCATCATAGTACGTCACTCCATTTACCGTAATATACCTACTACCATAAATAAAATCATCATTTGATTTATTGCTTACAGCCAAAATTATTTTTCCATTTTTAATTTCCTTAAAAACAACAGAAATATTTTCATCCTCACATAGTAATTTGTTTATATTAACAATTTCATCTTCTTTTACTGGTATTTGTGTTGAAGTTGGCTCTGTGTTATTGACATCCTTTATTGTCACATTGCATTTAAAGGTACTCTTTGCAACTTTAGCCTTTATAGTTGCCATGCCTTTCTTTTTTGCTGTGACCTTGCCTTTCTGCGTAACAGTGGCAACCTTTTTGCTACTTGAACTCCATTTCACCTTCTTCTTAGTCCCTGTCACCTTTAATGTTGTACTTTTTCCGACATATAATGTCTTTTTTGTTGCACTAATTTTCACCTTCGCACTTGCTGGCATTACGTGGAATAATGATAATACTAACGCAAATGCAATAATAACTGATAATGTTTTTCTATTCCTCATAAAAATTCCTCCACATTTGTATTTTTAATAAATCATACCGTACTAAGCGTCCTTTTTCACTTTTCAAATTACTACAATCATTCGACAAATTTTGACATAGTACAAAAGAAACATCCTATGTTATCTCTAAATTTTAGTAATTTATGCAATCATATCTAAATATGCAATATCTCTGAACATTTCCAATTTATCTTACATACCTTGTATATATCCTCAAAATTTTTCTTGTTATTATTTACATACCAATACCATATTATTAGCTATTCAAATAATATTTTTATAATTGAATTAACTTAAATTTTGTAATATAGTATAATAAAAAACACGGAGGAAAATACTATGGCACTAATGAGCTTGGCAAACTTAAATCTAACTTTTGGCAGCGAAGATGAACCATTATCGGAATGGCTGGATGAATTTATAATTCCAGCACTGACTAGTGGGATAAAACGCGAAGTTAAAAACAAAGAAAAAAAAGAGCCGACTTATATTATGTTTAATGATGTTAGCATTGACATGGTTGGAATATCAGAAAAAGAATTAGTTCTTAAGGGTTAAATAATAAAAGATACCACATTGGACATTTACAATCAATACAATGACAATGACGGTCTTTATCGGCAAGAACAACATCCAAAATCAGCACCATATTCTGTCTTTGTGATTTTTTTAAAAAACCATAGAATGGCACTAATTAAGAATCAAGCTGGCAGCCCAGATATAAGACTCTTCACTTCAACCTTACGTGACATTTTGACAAAATACAGAAAAGAGGAAAATAAGAGACGAAAAGAAATAGGTCTTGACTATTTGCCAACTGTAATAATCAATTCTAATGGCATAAAATCTTCAGAATCCATATCCAATATGCCCAAAAATATAAAAAGAATATGCGAAGTTACCTTTACTCTTACACCAAGAAACAACGAGTTAGGCGGACTATCCGGATTAGTAGACAAGCTTGAAGCACAATTACTAGAACAACCTAAAAGCAAATGTGTAAAAACAATTATTAAATATCCAAATTCTACTTCTGCTGTGACTAAACTCATAGAAGAAACTGATGGAATGATGAAAACCGAAATATATGTGGATTATCCTGACGAAATTGATGAAAGCGGTCAGGCAATTAAACGCAATGGCAAAATTAGGGGTGATGAAATCACACAGTAATTTGAAGTAGATTTTTCAGGTGAACTGAAAGAATCTTTTGATGAAATCATACAAAGTTGCGAAGATATAGAGGCATTACATAAAGAGACAGACAATATCATATATTATAATGAATATATGCAAAAAAGGAAAGAACGACTTAATCAAAAAAGGGGGAAATAAGATAAATGTACAAAAATAACAAATTTCTTTGTACAAAATGTGCTTATAATGTGATTAAGTACAGCCAAGGCATGAGAATACAATGGAATATTTGTGCTTTGCTTGGCCTTATTTTTGGTATTTTCATCTCTCTTAATCATGATACGAACTCCAGACCGACAGTAACGGTTATAAGCAAAAATCGTTGATTTTAAGGCATTTTC
>CANSYK010000143.1 GCA_947651225.1 uncultured bacterium
TTGGAGATTTCTGAAACCTTATAAAATAAAGGTTTCGAGTTTCCGAGAGGACACTAATACCATATTAGAAAAACTTTTAATACTATATCTTTCTTTCTGGGTATTATGTTTTTGCTCCTTTTCTTCTGCATGTTCAAAATGCCTCCGGATGGATGACACTCCCTCATCCGGGTTATATCGGTAAGAGGTCGAAAAGGATTCTATAGTTCCCAGCTGGCTGCTAGCAATATTTTCTCTTTTTAGAGGGTTATCTACCACATACTGGTTCATGGCCTTCTCAATCTGTTTTCTGTAATAAGCTCTGGCAACCGTCTTCAATACGTCCCCATCCTCCTGCCGCTTTCCAGAAACGGTATTTTGTCTTACATCATTGTCTTTCCAACTTTTTCCAGGGATGGGATTCGGCCTCCCTTCATCCCCTCTCTGCTTATAGCGGATTTTCTCATAATCTCTTAAAATAACCACACGGCCAAAGCCCTCATTCCGCCGCACTCCAATCCCCCGGTTCATTAGCTTGCTTATTCTTTCCACTGTAAATTCTCCTTTGTAGGAAAGATGAAATACGCTTCCCTGCTCATACATGGGAACAGAGGGGATTTTTCCTCCCCATATGCGGTTAAAGCCTTTAATCTCCACAGTGGAAGCCGCACAGTTTTTCACCTCCAGATGCTTAACGTCCATCTGCTTTTCCAGTACATCAAGGTCAAGTCCGCAATATTCCCCCTCTTTATTTCTCATCACGGTATGGGACAGAAGCATCATGTAACATTCCCCTAAAAGGGGTTCTTTCACCTGATACTCCTCATAAGGAATCCGCTCACAATAATCGCAGGTCTCCACAAGACACTTTCCCATGCCCGCTGAGCGGCCATTTCCCAGAATAATCTGGTCTCTAAATACGCTTTTGATACACCTCCCCAGTTCTTCTTCCTCCACTGCAATGTAGCCAACAAAACGGTAGCCTGGCAAAATATATTCATTGCGGAAAAGATTCTTTTCCTTCTCATGAATTTTAATCTTCATATCCGAACCAGTTTTCACATCAAAATAGTGGATGCAGTTATCCTCCAGATAAGAATATCTTCCAAGAGAAGCATCCTTAAAACCAGCCGGAATGTTACTGTCAATAAACATGTTTTGGATTTCCTTTTTCTCGCATTCCTTCTTATTCTCATAAAATCCCTGAGGGGAGGGAATCAACTCCCGTTCCCCAAAAATCAGATAAGCATTCAGAAAACGGGTACCGTTAGAAAACAGGCATCCTTTTACCACTTCAAATCCGGGTTTTCCAGCCAAAGCATTTACTACAAAGCCCCGGATTGCGGAACCTGGTATATGCCTCAGCGTAGAAGTCTGTCCCTGTTGGCTGGTGCTGTCATCCCCGATGCGCAGGGGCTCTTTATTTTCAATTACATAACGCAAGTATCTAGTCATTGCACCATCTCCCTCCTATACTACAGATATCTGCACTTTTCCAAACCCCCGGTTTCTCATGCTTCCAATCCATTTAACCATGGAAAGGACATCCCTTATCAGTTTTTCATCCTCGTCTGCACAAGAAACCTCAGAATAGAACACCAAGTTTTTATTGACGCAACGGCAATTTCTCAGGCTGCCCTTATCTGCCATCCCCTCCTCGGAAAGCCTTGTAAAAGTCCTAATGTGACTTAAGCAGTCGGTAACCAATTCGGGGCTTTCCGTGCCAATTTCTTTCAACACCGCCTCCCTGACATTTTCAGACAACACAAACTCTGAAAAAACCAACTTTTCAAAGTTCTCTGAACCATCATCTCCACTTTGACCGAACAGGCTGTACAGCTTCTTCTCCACTTTTTCCGGGGAACCCATACTCCAGCCGAGATAGCGTGCCATTTCTTCCCTGAATACTCCTTTGAAGGTACTGCCCTTATAATATGGGAAACCATATTCATCACAGAGTACAGCAATGTTTTCTCCTCCCGGCACACTCATTCCACTGCCAAACACTATATCAGATAACAATTTCATTTTAATTTTCATCTTCATCCTTCCCAACCTCCAGATTAATATATGTATCCATTAATTCGATTGCATCATACAGATAAGAGCGCTGTTTCTTGTCATGGGTTTCTACAAAAACCGGACGCTCCGTCTCCTGCCCCGTAAAGATTTTGCCACAGTCCATCTCTTTGAATATATCATAATAGCTTTCCAGGGTGATATCCTCTATTTTATTGAATTTTAGATAATATCCCGTCCGAACTTCCCCTTCCCTAAGAGCCATTTTCATTTCTTTTATTTTGCCTTTGGCATAGGAAATCTTATCAGATAGCAGTCCTGCCATTAACTTTTTAAAATTGTCGTATTGACGAAAGGGTTCTATTTCACTAATTTCTTTTGGAGCAGATACTATGTAGGGTCTCATCTCCAACCGCTTCCCGTCTGCAGTCTGGTATTTCCTGCGGATTTCTTCCAGTGACTCCCCCATCTCTCCGTATTCTATATGCCAGTCAATGGCTGAAACTTCTTTCCCCATCCGATCATCTAGGGAAACGCCTAATTTCTTGGCATTTTTACACAAAAGTTCTGCCATTTCATAAGCACGATAAAATGGATATTTCTGATGGACTATGGCTACCCCGGCGCAGGCGGCATATCCCTGTTCTTTTTTCCCCAAGGCCCGCAGAAATGCTACCGCACACTCTATCCCAATCCTTCCCTCTGACACAAAGCAGACATCATCTCCCGCCGTGATGATTCTCCTGACAGGAAATGCATTATCTTTTAGCTTCAATTCCTTCAGCCTGCCCTCATCCAGGTTTTTGGCAACGCATTTGGCCATTTCCTTATATGCTGATTTGAAATCCTCATCCACTCCCTTACTGTAGGAACGCAAATTTTCCCTGTAAACATCCCATTCCATATCCCCATATTTTTCATACATCTTTTTTATTCTTTCTCCCATCGCATTCCCATCAATATGAACCACTGCAATATAATTTGAATTGCCTTTATCGCCGCCCAAACTTTCAAAATGAGATACGTTCCGATAATTCCCAGGAATATATTTTTTGTCAATCTCTTCTTCCTTCTCTGACATTTTATCCACTGCCGGCCCATCGATTCGTATAGGCTTCAATGTTGTGGAATCAATATGTTCTATTCCAAAACTTCCCTGGTGGAATACCGTCCTCCGAATATTTTTTTTCTTTCTCAAAGCATCAGAAAGCCTTTTTATATTTTCTCCTGGTGTCATTAACTCTCCATCTTCTCTCCGGCTTTGATATGGTATTGTAACAGCATACACCTCAATGTCCGCATACTCCCTATGGATTTTTGCAGTTACGGTTCTGGTAAATGCTACCCCCTTTTCCCTGCTGTCAAATTCCAGTATGGAATGGCCTCCTCCTGAATACACCAGATTCTTCTTTGTAGAAAAAATATCTTCAGATGCCACGGCCTTCTCAAAGTATTCCGGCTTCATAATCCGGTCAATTACTACAGAATTTATTACATTATCTTTCAGTTTATTGCTAGAAAAAATATATGACTGCTTCTGAGATACATCTAACATTGTTAAATATCGTTCACTCATTGTATATCCTCTCCCATCGTATTTTCATATTTTTCTACAGTTCCTTATTTCTGCGGCATTAAATAAATTAAAGTTCTTTCAGTATTTGTATATGCCAAGTAAAAAACTCATTTCTCACTCTTGTCATCATGCTGGTTTATATGGCTTCCCCTTCCTGTGGAAATGCTATTGTTGGATAATATGTTTTTTCACGGTTCTGGTCAAATTCATAAATCTGTATTTTCCCATACATCATGGACTGCATTCCCAGGTAGAACATCAGTGAATTCGGACCTGCAATAAATATATGCAACGTACCCTTTTTCAAATTTCCTGAACGCCTGTTGATTTCTCTATTTATTTGCTTTGCCAACTCCCATGCATGGTTTCCATTCTTTACGGAATCCATTCCAAAATCCTCTAATACAAAATTTTTATAAAGTCCAATTTTCAATCCGCTGTTTTTTATAAAATCCCGAACATCTTCATTGATATCGTGCGTTACTCCAATAGAAATTGCCATATCGGCCGCTTCACCACACATTTCCTGACAGGATACTATAAACTTGCTATACTGTGATACATTATCCGCATCCAAGCCCCAATCAATAAAACCATCCATAGTCTTCTGAACAGGAGCCACTTTTAATGCTGATTTAGAATTCAGAATACGGCCAACTGTGAAGGAAACAGACAACATCGTCTCTATAGCAATATGATACTCCTTGGCATTGTCAAGATTAGTGATAACAAACTGTTCGATGGAATGAAAAATATCAGACCACGAATATCTCGGCTGCAGTTCCCTTCCAGCCAGCTTATCTGTTAAATCCAATATATGATTTGCCCAACTGTTCATCCAGGCCTCATGCCTATTAAAACTCTTTACTGCAATGTTTGCGGTATCTTTAGAAGCCATGAAAAGCCCCTCTTTTTTACAATAACATTTTATTTTATCTGCAGTAAATAACCGGATGCCCCGCCTGTTCCAGGCACGCACCATGTCACAGTATGGAAAAGTATCCCTGCCGCCTGACCATGGCTGAAGCTTATGGTAGGTAAAACCTTCGTTAAGCCTTTTTTTTAAATCCTCATAACTGTCCTGCCCGTCTTTTATACAAATTTGCTTTAAAATGATATACAATTCCTCCTCATTTACGGACAATTTCTCACACAGCTTGCTGCGAAGTGCCCCCATCCTGGATCTCTCAGTTTTCCCCTCTTGCATCTTTTTCAGATTAAAGGATTTATCCGTATTGTATATCAGTTCATTTAATATATCATCTGATTTAATTCTCCATGGCGAATAAATTATAAATCGGCTCTTAGAAAAATCTATCTTTTTGTTCCGATAGGCATTGACAACTTGCTGCAAAAAAGAGTTTCTGTCTGCATTGATAAATTCCGGTTCCAGCAGATTATCCATTGTAAACTCTCCCGTCTGCATCATATGAAATTTCACCTGGATGTAGTCCTTAATAATATAGGTATCCCTAAAACGCTGTTCCTTTTTATAAAACACCACAATATCATCAAATGATTTAACCTCGTCATATTCATATCCAAGCATTTCTATGTCTGAACCGCCTAACATTTGGAGCGCATATATCCAAAACACCATCGCCTGGTATGTATCCCCATTATCCCTTGCTGCAATACTATTAGACATTTTTATTCCCTCCTTTTAATTTTGATACATAATCTCCTTATCATTTGCGCCTTATTTTATAAGAAGTAAACGTTACACCAAATAAAAATATGGCATTTTATAATAAAGAGCGTTATGTCTTGATTCATAAATTGTAATTCTCAAAATATTAATGATATCGGGGGCAACACCATAAATAAAGTTTCCCCTATTCCTATAGTACCTTGAAAAATTCATATTTTGCAGTATATCGCTGTATTTTTTCAAATATATACTGGTATTCCCTGTCAGACTTGTGGTAATCAGTTTTACGTGTTATCTAAACATCCTGGCTTTCTCGAAACATGGAGACCTCCTAATGTGGTAAGTGATTTCTGTTATTGTAACATATTTAGAAGATAAATGATACTTTTGATTTGTAAATCATACATTTTTTTCCAAATTATAGTAAACGCATAAAATACATGCGTTAACTATAATGGATGCGCACGGA
>CANSYK010000144.1 GCA_947651225.1 uncultured bacterium
TCCACCTATTTCGCATATTATTTCTATTATTTGAAGACTTCTAAAAATTTTAGAAGCAAAATAGAAGCACTGGAAACCTAATTCCTGCTTAAGCAACAAACATTAAACTGGTTGCAATTCAGCAATCTCTTTTACTTTTTCAACCGACAATTCCGTCACATCTGCAATCTCCTCAATTGAGAATCTTCCCAATTCAATTAAACGCCTTGCCGTTTTCTCTTTCTCATGCTCAATACCCTGCTCATATTTTTCCTGATAATTCATCTGCAAAGTCATATAATCCAACCTCCATTTCTCATTCTTTCTGACAGACTGTACCGCCTCATCTAATTCTCTGGTAAAATCATCCTCTGGCTCTTTGCCATCAATAAAATCAAGCAGCTTTTTCATTTCCGGTGTCACATCATCCATTGTACCCTTCGTATTTAAAATAATCTTCGTTGTATCGTCTCCAAGACCTAAGTCCAGATTCTGAATACAGCGGTTTTCAAAGGTATAAATGTGCCGCCCTTCGCCAAACAAATCAAAAGTACATATAAAAATGACAAAACTCCGTTTCAAGTTTTTGTAATTATCCCCTTTTTCCAATATATTCAAGTCTATCATTCCTTGATAATATCTTGTTCGTTTGGGAAGATTTCTATTCTCTGTGGTCTGCATTTCAATATTATAAACGGTTTCATTTCCATCCTCCACGTAAATATCCAGTCGTACACTTTTCGCATCTGCTGAAATATCTATTGTTTCCTGTGACTTAGGATATTCAATGCGGGATATCTTAACACCAAGTATCCGTTCTAAAAAAGGTTTGCAAAACTTCGGATTTCTCATAATAACGCTAAACATGAAATCATCCTTGATTTGCAGTTCCTCAAAAGCTTTCTCCATAATGACGCTCCCTCTTTTTCTTTACCTTTATTATAATATGCGCCTGTGCAGTTGACAAGCACTGATTTCTACCAATCCATCAGCTCCTTCTCCCCTCCAAAGGTCATCTCCATAATCTCAGCAGCAATATCCTCGCTTACCACCCGCATAAGATTATCTTCCATATCCTCTTTTGACAGAAAATTCATATTACCATACCATACAACCTTCTGGTCCACCACCGCAAAGCACTCACAGCCTTCTTCCATTAGTTGTATTTCAAATCCTGTACCCCTAAGCTGTTCCAGCAATTCCATGCGCACTTCACTTTTCCCATATTTATAACCATCCGGATGCCATGTAACAACCGTTACCTTCACTCCTGCCTCCTGACGTTCTTTTAGCAGGGAAATCATCTGGTATACTTTCTTTCTGTTCATCTGGGGACTTGATATGATAATATCTTTTTCTGCCTCCTGCAAATCCCTCTGAAATACTTCAAGATAATTTTCAAAATCATAAATTGCCCCTGCCTCCTGTTTTTCACCAGAAATATTCGTACATATCTGATACCCAATCTGCCGATAGGCTTTTAATCGTTTCCCATACATCTTATCAAACTTATCAATATGGCTGTCCACATAATCATAGATTACTACATCTTTCTTTCCCTCATAATCCCGATTCAGCCGCCCCGCATACTGCTCTACAATTCCTTTCCACGAAACTGGTGTTGCCATAATCAGAGTGTCCAGTCTCGGATAATCAAATCCCTCCCCTGCCATCTGTCCGGTAGCAACTAATATCATTGTCTCATCAGCAGATACTCCCTCCATCTGTTCACGAATCTCCTGTAATTTCTTTTTCGATTTGTCTCCTGATAAAAGAAATATCTTATCTGCATATGCCTGTATTCTTTCGCTTAACAGGCTGGCGTGTTCCTTATAACGTGTCAAAACTACAGGCGTCCTGCCACAATCAATACATTTTTTTACATCATCCACAATCTGTTCATTGCGGACTTCATTATCCTTAATCAGCATATAGGCATCATTGATATGCATTTCTTGACTACGTGGATATGCCACTCTTGTAAAACGGGGATAAACCAAATGTTCAATTCCCTGCTCCTTTGCCCTGTCTTTCGCTGTGTAGCGGTAACGGATATTCCCCAGCAACATGTAACCAATTTTTTCCAGTCCATCACTGCGCATCGGCGTTGCCGTCACTCCATAGACATATTTCGCTTTTATTTCCTGAAGTATTTCTATTACTGTAGCCGTCGCTGCGTGATGGCATTCATCCATGATGCATAGCCCATATTCCTGTAGTCTGGAATGAAATTCTCCCTTTTTACACAGCGAACCGACCATGGCAATATCAATGATTCCTGTCGAAGAATCATGTGCTCCATGAATCTTTCCGATGACACTTTTCCGTTTCCTGATTCTGCCCGAAGGAGTCCGATATTCTGGTAATTCTTCCCGTATATCCAAAAAGTCCTGTAACGCATCTACCCACTGCTCCATCAGTGCCGATGATTCCAACAAAATAAGCGTGCTTACTTTTCTTTCTGCAATCAATTTACTGCACACTACCGTCTTTCCAAATGCTGTAGCCGCACTCAGGATACCAGTATCATGCTGCAGCATTTTTTCTACTGCCGGCACCTGTGATTTACGTAATTCACCCTGAAATGTAACATCTATGGATCTCCCAGCCGTTCTTTTGTCTTCTATATGATATTTGATTCTTGCCTCGTCACACCTTTGTATCAATTCATCATACAGCCCTCTTGGTAGCCCGATATAACCATGCTCATCCTGTCCCATATAAATTATTCTGGATTCCTGATAATTGGAATAGCCGATTCTTAGATTTTTAAAATAAACCGGATTTAAAAAAGCCGCCATCCGCCTTACCCGGTTTTGCAGGCGGTATTTCATGTTTTTCGTGTCCAAATAAACCATGTTTGATAGAATAATCTTCATGCTCCCCGTAATATCTTCTTGATGAAACTTCTGCTGATACTCCCATGGTTTGATTCTTGTTTCCTCATTTTCCCCAACAGGCTCAAATGGATTGTCCGGCAGCCAGTTTTTTATACATTCTTCCAGCTTTTCTCTCGACAGCCTTTGTGTCTGCATTAAAACTTTCCACTGATCCGGATAGGCATCCCAGTTCTCATCAATAAATGCACTATTTCCTTCCCTCAATGCCTGTCCCTGTAATGGCAGAGCAATTAGATTCCCAATACCGCCATCCGGCACATGGTTCTGTGCCGGCAGCATACGGTCATAGTACCAAAAAGATTTCATATTTACCGTTTCTGCACCTTTATCCAACAAAGCAAAACCAAATTTTCTGGCAAGCTTTGCCGGAATTCTCTCTGTAAAAAATATCCACAGATGCGCTCCCCTTTCCGAACGGGATCGCTCTGCCAAAACATCAATCCCCTGCTCTTTGCAGATTGTCCGTACCGCATCTACTTCCTCTTTCCATTCATCATCTGTATTGGCAAAATCTTTTTCTTCTGCTCCCTTTTCATGGTTGTCAAAATCAAATACGATAAAGCGGCAGGTATCGTCAGGTAAAAGAGGGTACACACCAATTACGTCAGAAGCATCCTCCTTTTCCCCTTTCAGGTGTTCCATAATCTGCATAATGCCCAGTTTGCTATAACTCTGATTTTCACATTTGCTACACTGTATTTTTACTCTGTTTGCTTTGGGGCACACTCCATAATGCCAGAAATTATCACACTGCGGGAAATAGCCTGCTTTTCCGGTCTTTTTATTTACGCTCCGTTTTGCATAAACATCTTCTCTGCCCCAGAACCTTGCAAAGAAGTGTCTTGCGGCATTTTCTGTTATGGCAAATGGCAGAATCCGTTTCCCCTGGTCTGGAACAGATACTGCGTCAGCGTTATCTTCTATGCAAGAGGAGTAATCAATCCCTGCCTGTTCCAGTAATTCTTTAAGTTGTCGATTTTCTTTTTGAAGGCAATCGACCAACTTACGCAGATTTTCCACTTCTACTTCATGGTTTTTATCAGGATTCATCCTACACCTCTTTCTATGCCCTTATTGCTAAATCCTTCTATACTTTCCAATCTCAATTTTCGCCCTTCAAGGTTGCATCACTAACTATAAAAACACTTCCAATTACCGATGAATATTCCCGATTTATTCCGTAACTGTTTTTTCCTTAATGTGATATGCGATATTTCGCTCTGTACAAAAATTAATCACCTCTTTTGCCTTTTGGTTGTAAAAAAATTTATGTTGTGGATAGCCTTTTGTAACATCTGTACAATAATTTGTTCGTCCAAAAATTATTCTATCCGTGAAAGAAACAGCCTCTAACAGATTCTTTAACTCCTGCTCAATTAAGTTTGGGGTTGGATATGGCTCCATACTAACCCAAGTTCTACATCCAGCTTCACTAAGGGCTTTCATTGCTTCCAATCTTTCTATATAAGGGGCTGCTGCCGGTTCCATTTTTTTTCTGTATGCTTCATCCAAAGAAATGAGAGTAATCCCATATTCATTATCTAAAGGATATTTCTTTTTATCTGCCAATTCTATTGGCAAAAGCCCTTTTGTAAGTACAGTACATCTAATTCCATAGGAATTAAGCAGATGAATTGCTTCAAGACTCATTTTTACAATTTCATCATACTCATACATAAAAGGATCTGTCGTAAAACATAACTGTACAGATTCTATTTTGTTTTTCAGTTTTGGTATTTCTCTATAAAGGAGTTGAATTGTATTTGAAACCAAATATGGTTTACACCATTCTTCATAACAACTTACCTGCCCAAATCTTTTTTTCTGTAAATATGCATAACATGGAAATTTGCAGCCATGAGCACATCCCAATACATGATTCATTGTATAATCCCCATACTCAACCCCTGTTTCATATAGCATGGTTTTACGCTGAATGCTCCCGGCTACCTTTTTCATGCTTTCAACCTCCTGATAGTTACTGTTTTGTTTTTGTCCTCTGTCATAAATGTCGATGGACGCTTTGCTCTTTCTGAAAAGGCTGGATTACGATCAATCCAAATTTTTCTTTCCTGTTCCAATTCCTTCAGTATTTCATATATCAAATCAAAATTGCAAATTAATCCATTGTCATTTACAAAAGCAGCAATAAATCTTGTAATTCCTATATCCGTCCCAACTTTTTCTATGGAATCCTGTACTTTTTGTTTAACTTCCTCTCGTAATATCCATTCTCCTTCAACGGATTGTGATACCCCAGGCATAATATCAAATAGTGACATCTGTCCGCCTGTTTGGATATTTGTGTACAGTTCGTCCTTCCTATTCTGAATATTCTGCGCCATAAGAAAACATCCATCCTCATGATCGCAAGCATGAATCATCCTATATTTGGGACGATTTCCTGCTTTTAACCTAATAGGCATATCCAAAACATAACTGTAACGCTTTTTTAATCGCTGCTTATATTCTGTAGACAAACGTTGTTCTGCCTTATATCCATCAATACGCTTTTCCTTATAATCCTGCACAATCGCTTTCCAATAATCTCCCCCTGCTATATTGGAAAGCATATCTACTGGCTTATCTAATGTTACCACTGAAGTTGGGTCGTACTCAACCAAATCATCTAAGTCCTGTAAAGCAGAATCATTTTTATAATCCACAGCCATTACCCTGCATGCATCCCTAAAAAAACGGCCTTTCGCTATTTCATGTGGGTAAAGCACAACATAGTTACTTGTTTTAAGC
>CANSYK010000145.1 GCA_947651225.1 uncultured bacterium
ATGGTTTTCCGGTTGAAATGTCTTAAAGAATATGTTATACTGTATGTGGTTTTGAAGGTGCATATTATATAATGAAAGTCTGATGATTCAGGCTTTTTTTTGTTCTCGTAAGAAATAGGTTGCCAAAGGCGGTGAGAATCAGTAATGCTATTCCCGAGAAATAAAAAAGTTTTCATGTTAATTCTTCTTTTGGGAAAATTATAACATGGATTATAAGATTAGAATAGAAGAACAACGAGTCAAAAAGGAGAGAAATATGTTTCATATAGGAAGTCATATATCATCATCAAAAGGATATGCTGCTATGGGACGCCAGGCAGTAAAGCTGGGGGCAGATACGTTTGCATTTTTTACAAGAAATCCCAGGGGAGGAAGCGCAAAGGCGGTTCAGCAAGCGGATGTAGACAAATATCTGGAAATTGCAAAGGAACACAAATTTGCCCAAATTGTAGCGCATGCGCCTTACACATTAAATGCCTGTGCGGTAAAAGAAGAAATCCGTACTTTTGCCCGGGGAGTGTTTGCAGATGATTTACAACGTATGGAATATATTCCAGGACAATATTATAACTTTCATCCTGGAAGCCATGTAGGGCAGGGAGTGGAAAAAGGAATTGAGTGGATAGCAGGTATGCTGAATGAAAACCTGAGGCCGGAGCAGAGTACAACAGTGCTTTTGGAAACGATGGCAGGAAAAGGCAGTGAAGTAGGAAAGAATTTTGAGGAATTACGTGCTATTATAGATAGGATAGAGCTGTCAGATAAACTGGGGGTATGTCTAGATACTTGCCATGTATGGGATAGCGGTTATGACATTGTAAATAATCTGGATGGGGTTCTGGAAGAGTTTGAACATATCATAGGACTGGAGCGGCTAAAAGCAATTCATATTAATGACAGTATGAATCCTATGGGCAGCCATAAAGACCGTCATGCAAGAATTGGAGAGGGAACAATCGGTTTAGAGGCATTTCGAAGGATTGTCAGACATCCACTGCTGCAGGATATTCCGTTTATTTTGGAGACGCCGAATGATGATGCAGGCTGGGCGGGGGAAATTGCTATGTTAAGAAAAATGGCGGAAGAGAAATAATATAGTTTTACATGGATGTGTCAGCATTTTTCAAAATAATTAATAATAAAAAAGGACTAACGTTTATTAGTCCTTTTTTAGAGGCGACAACCAGATTTGAACTGGTGATCAGGGTGTTGCAGACCCACGCCTTACCACTTGGCTATGTCGCCTTACAGTTTCTATATTATATCAAACAGTTATACATTTGTCAAGAAAAAAATTAAAACTATTTGATATTTTATAACAGCCTAAATGGAAACTGTTATAAAATGACTCCTACGGGAATCGAACCCGTGTTACCGCCGTGAAAGGGCGATGTCTTAACCGCTTGACCAAGGAGCCATATCTTACCATTTGCAACAACTAATCAACATGATAGCACAATAACAAAAAGATTGCAAGTATTTTTTTAGATACATGAATTGGACTCTTGACTAATGAAATGGAAGATGATATATTGCTAATGGTATTGCAATAAAGCAGAAATATTTAGAGAGAAGGAGTTTTTTACAAATGGATGATGGTGGGAGTCAGATAGTGGCAGGTCTCATACTATTGACGATATTTCTCGTTTTGGAGTTTATTCTTACTGCTTTTCTATCAGCATTAGATACAGTGAGTGAAAGCGATATCAAAGAGAAAGATGGGACAAAAGCAGAATGGCTTTTGAAAATCAGGGACAATCCTAAATCCATGATAAATACTTTTCATGTTACGATAGTTTTTTTTGCAGCATTTCTGGGATGTTTTGCAGCATATGGGGCGGCGGAGTTTTGGAGAGGAGAATTACATATTCCGGTTTTGATATGTGAGCTGGCAATAGCGGTATTTCTGTTTGTGGTGCTTGGAATCCAGTTTCCCAGAGCATTGGGGACATATAAGGGGAAAGAAATTCTTTTTCGCCTGGCAGTTCCGGCAAAGGTTCTGTTGTTTCTTTTTTATCCGATAGCAGCGTTTATACAAGGCTGTGTTTATCTGCTCGCACTTCCTTTTGGGGTCAATACGAAGGAAATGCCGGAAGATGTGACAGAGGAAGAAATTATCTCTATGGTAAATGAGGGGCATGAACAGGGGGTCCTGGAGGCCAATGAAGCGGAGATGATTACAAATATTGTCGAATTCGGGGATAAAGAGGCGCAGGATGTTATGACGCACCGGACAAACATTGTAGGTGTGGACGGAAAGATAAATTTGAAAAGCGCCATTCAGTTTATGCTGGATGCTACAAATTCACGTTTTCCGGTATATGAGGAAGGCATGGATAACATTACAGGAATTATCCATTTGAAAGATGCCATGCGCTGCCATACGGCAGGGAATTACGATGAGTGGCTGATTAAAGATATCCCGGGATTGATTCGGCAAGCGGTATTTATACCAAAGACGAGGAAGATTAACCTTCTTTTTAAGAATATGCAGTCTAAGAAACTGCAGATGGTCATTGTAGCGGATGAATACGGTCAGACAGCGGGTCTGGTTGCACTGGAAGATATTCTGGAGGAAATCGTAGGTAATATCCAGGATGAATATGATGAAGATGTTGTTTATATTGAAGAACAGGCAGACGGCAGTTTTCTGGCGGACGGGATGACTCCGTTGGAAGAACTGGAGGATAGATTAGGCATTACATTTAAACTGGAAGAGGATATTGGGACATTAAATGGGTATCTGGTGTCAAAGCTGGATAAGATTCCGGCAGAAGATGAAAAATCGGTGATTGAAGATATGGGTTATTCGTTTCAGATTCTGAGTGTAGCCCGTAAAAAAATCCAGAGAGCCAGAATCCGGAAACTTTTAGAAAATACGGCGCCAGCTGTGCCGGAAGAAAAGTAAGTGAAAAAGAAAAGGAGCAGAAAGAAATGTCAGGACATTCAAAGTTTGCAAACATTAAGCACAAAAAGGAAAAAAATGATGCGGCAAAAGGAAAGATTTTTACGATTATCGGAAGAGAGATTGCGGTAGCCGTGAAAGAAGGCGGTTCAGACCCTGCAAATAACAGCAGGCTTCGGGATGTGATTGCGAAAGCAAAAGCCAACAATATGCCGAATGATACGATTGACAGGGGAATCAAAAAAGCTGCCGGGGATTCGAATGCCGTTAATTATGAGTATGTATCTTATGAGGGGTATGGTCCGGGAGGAATTGCTATCATTGTGGACGCTCTTACAGACAATAAAAACCGCACGGCAGCCAATGTAAGAAGCGCATTTACAAAGGGGAGCGGAAGCATTGGTACCCAGGGGTGCGTATCCTATATGTTTGATAAAAAAGGGCAGATTATTGTGGATAAAGAAGAATGTGAGATGGATGCTGATGATTTAATGATGCTGGCACTTGACGCAGGAGCAGAAGATTTTTCTGAAGAAGATGACTGCTATGAAATCATCACAGATCCGGACGCTTTTTCGGCAGTACGGGAAGTGCTTGAGAAAGAGGGGCTTGCCATGGCAGAGGCATCTGTAACTATGATTCCGCAGAACTATGTGGATTTGACGGAAGAGACGGCTGTGAAGAATCTGCAGAAAACGCTGGATTTGCTGGATGATGACGACGATGTGCAGTCCGTATACCATAATTGGAATGAGCCAACGACTCCGTAATAAGTTACAGAATATATATAGATGGCTTCCGATAAAAGGAGAAGATGCGGATGAGTTATTATACAGAGGCGATTGCAGGGATGCCGGGATTGTTGCTGGATATCCGGGAACCGATGGCAAATTATACAAAGGACATGTATGAAGGCGCTTTTCAGCAATATTATGACAAGAATTGCATGCTGTTTGAAAGCCTGGAAAATGGATATAATTCTGTTATTGATAAGGAACAGTATATTGAAAATATGGCAAATGCCCTGGGAGATGCCGCCGCCCGGTTTCTGGATGGAATTTCTAAAAGGGGGGACAGACAGGCGAAACTTCTGGATTTCAATTTTGCCCTGGCTGCCTATGTATTTCCGGCTGTTTTAAAATATGGCGGAAATTCGTCAAGACCTTTGACAGAGGCTGTACATAAGGTGTGGAAAGAGCATTTTCCCAAGACGAATGTGCATATTTCAGACTATGATGGGATTATGAAAGGGTTTAAACGGAAATCCTGTTATATTACAACGGCGGTATGTGAAACATTCAAAAAGCCTGATGACTGTTATGAGCTCACATTACTTAGGGATTATCGGGATAATTATTTAATGAATCAGGAAGAAGGCGAAGAGATTGTTCAGGAATATTATAATCTGGCACCAACAATTGTGAAGCATATTAATAAGAAGAAAGACAGTAAGAAAATTTATGCAGATATCTGGAGTGATTATCTGTCACCGTGCATTTCCCTGATTGAAGAAGGAAAAAATGAAGAATGCCAAGAGCTTTATGTTAAGATGGTTAGGGGACTTCAAAAATTGTATTTTTAAATTTAGCCGAAAGACGGAAAGTCTTTCGGTTTTTTTTCTGATTTCAGGACACACTATTATGGAAGTATATGTTATGGAAAGGAAACAGAACATGGCTGAGAATGAAAGTGTGGAAAATAAGAAATCGAAAAAACCCGGACTGGGGAAAGAAGGAGAGGATATTAAAGAATTCGGACAGATGATGCTGGGACAGAAAATACATCTTCTCTCTGTTATAGGGGAAATTGAAGGGCATGAGTGTCTGTCGGCAAATACAAAAACTACAAAATACGAGCATGTTCTTCCTCAGCTTGCCGCTATTGAGGAGAGTGAGGAGATAAAGGGGCTTTTGGTTTTGCTCAACACGGTTGGGGGAGATGTGGAGGCAGGGCTGGCTATTGCTGAAATGATTGCTTCCATCAGTAAGCCAACTGTTTCCCTTGTGCTCGGAGGAAGCCATTCTATTGGAGGGCCAATTGCGGTTTCTACAGACTACTCTTTTATCGTACCGACAGGGACGATGGTTATCCATCCGGTGAGAATGAATGGGACGGTAATTGGCGCGCCGCAGACGTATGATTATTTTAAGCAGATGCAGGATCGGATTTTGGGATTTTTGTCTACACACTGCAAGGCTACAAAAAGGCGGCTGGAGGAACTGATGCTGGATACCGGGATGCTCACGAAGGATTTGGGAACTATCCTGGTAGGAGAGCAGGCGGTGAAAGAAGGGCTGATTGATGAGGTAGGAGGAATCAAAGAAGCGCTGGCGAAAGTACAGGAGATGACGGCGTCTTCCTGATGGGGGCAGCGCGGCTGGCTATAGACATATTGCGGTTTGTCGGGGAGGTTGCCGCTTACACCATACAGTTATGGAACCGATAGTTTCTG
>CANSYK010000146.1 GCA_947651225.1 uncultured bacterium
TAGCGCAAAGTGGGGAGTGCAGATTGTGAGAATGAATTTTCAAACACGCTCTAGTCAATGTCCAGGTGAAAAAGAGAAAATGTGGTGTAAAGGATTGTTGGAATATAAGGGGGTGTTATAATCAGATACGGAGTAACCGTGTTACAAGGTGGACAGCCTCCCTAATCTTACATAGTGTGGTCTCGGAAAGTCAATGATAAATCATTGAAAAACTATGCCATATAAATAAATGAGTCAGGGAAGAATAAAAAATGCTTATTTTTGAGTTATTTTCTGACAGTGGTTAGAAAATAAGATATGGCTATTAAGCCTGTTCCGGTATAATGATTTAGTCGTAGATAGAGTACACTTTGTTGTTGTGGATATTGCAGTCAGTAGCTCTGGCGCAAATAGCACCAACCGATTTGCCCTGACCACCTGCGGTTTCAATGTCAAGGTCACGCAACGTAATGTTGTAGAGCTGTGCGTTTCTTGCAAAGCCAAAGAAACCAATAATCTTGACAGTAGGACTTGCCATTGTCAGTCCCTTGATTTCGTAGCCGTTGCTGTTGTACTGTCCTGTGCCAATGGCTCTTAGGTGGGCTTAGCTTTCCACCAGATACCATGTTACACCTTTAACCGTTGTTGTATTCATCTTTTCAGTCACTGTGATTTTACATTTATATTTCCTTTTTCCAACTTTAGCGGTTATGATAGCTATACCCTCGTTCTTAGCCGTTACCTTTCCTTTTTGGGTAACAATTGCAACTTCCTTTTTGTTGCTTGACCATTTTATCTGTTCCTTATTATTCTGTAACTTTAATGTTTTTGTTTGTCCCACATTCAGAGTAACATTCGTTTTATTTAATTTTACTTTCTTTGCGGCAAATGTGTAATTTGGTGATAATGTAGTGATCAATATGGCAATCATTACAATCCCTAAAACCGATTTTAATATTGCGACAAATTTTTTCATTGTGTACGCCTTTTTTGATTTTAGTATACTCTTCTTTCGTTATTAGTCAAGCTAACATTCTTCCGCTATTGACAATTCCAGAAATTGCCGATATACTATCTGTTAAACAAAGTAGCACGAACTTTGTATCTGTAGCTAAAAACCCAGAAGGAAAAGGAGGACAATATGCAGCGAGTAAAATATTCTTTTAACCCCATTCATGTAACAGGTAAACAAGGTGTCATTGTCCTGCTGTGTCACTTATAATAGTTAGGGAATATTAAGATTTATAAGTGATAAGATTGCATTCTGGTTCGTTTTTTTCTGCAAACAGTTTTGGATATTGCCGGATAGTCGACACCTTTTTTAGAAGGTGTTTTTTTGATGCCAAAAATCAGAAAAATGCCTGAAAAGCTGTCATAAGATAGCAGTTTTTGGAAAGGAAGATAAGTATGGTTACTATATATGGCAAATATACGAACGCAATTGTCTATACGACTAATTGCGAGGAATACGCAATTGATGATTATGCGAGGAAACAATTACAAATGATTTGCGACCATCCAAGTGCCGCTGGAAGCAAAATCCGGGTGATGCCGGATGTGCATCCGGGTAAGGTTGGCACAATCGGGCTTACTATGACTGTAGGCGGTTCTATTCTTCCCAGTCTGGTAGGGGTGGATATTGGGTGTGGAATGACTTTGGCAAAGATTAAGGCTAAAAACCTGGAGTGCCAGAAGCTGGATACGGTGATACGGGAACATGTGCCTTCTGGTGGCAGTGTACGCAAAAGTGTTCACAGGTTATACAAACAGATTAATCTGCGGGAGCTTATCTGTTATAAGGCCATTGATTCTGTAAGGGCTTTGGCCAGCATTGGCACTTTGGGAGGCGGCAACCATTTTATTGAGGTGGACAGGGATGATGAGGGGAATTTGTATCTTGTTATCCATTCTGGAAGCAGGCATCTTGGCATAGAGGTGACAGATCATTATCTGAAAAAGGGGCAGAGGGAGCAGCAGATGAAGAAGCGGGGCGGCCATGCGCCCTATGAGATGGCCTGTATTTCTGGCGGGCTTATGGATGACTATTTTCATGATCTTGCCATTACGCAGGAATTTGCGGCGAGAAACCGGGAAGCCATTGTAGATGAAATTGTCCGGGGAATGAAGTGGCGTGTTGTGGAGAGTTATTCCTGTGTCCATAATTATGTAGATTTTTCGGGTGAGACGCCGGTTTTGCGGAAGGGCGCTATCCGTGCTGATGCGGATGAGAGGGTAATTATACCCGTGAATATGCGGGACGGTATTATTCTTGGGAAAGGGCTTGGCAATGTGGACTGGAACTGTTCTGCGCCCCATGGTTCTGGACGTGTGTACAAGAGGAGCGAGGTGAAGGAGCATTATACAGTGTCGGAATTTAAAAAGGAGATGCAGGGTATTTACTCTATCTGTATCAGTCAGGGAACTTTGGACGAAGCTCCGTTCGCTTACCGCCGGATGGAGGATATTGTAGATGTGATTGGTGATACGGTGAAAATAGAACAGATTATAAGGCCTGTATATAGCTTTAAGGCATCTGCAGGTTAAAGTAAAAGGCAGAGATTAATGAGCCGTGTATAGAACGGAATAGCAAAGTTATAATAACAATATTTAGTACCACATCTTGCAAATAAATACAAGATGTGGTACTATTTGTGTTATTAAAGAAAAAGGCTGGTGAAAATATGAAAATAATTAAGCGAAGTGGCTCTGAAGTGAAGTTTGATGCACAGAAAATTACAGCAGCAATTACAAAGGCAAATTATGAGGTTCCGGTAAAGGAGCGCCTTTCCAAAGAGCAGATTATAGATATGACAAATATTGTAGAGAATATCTGTATTGATGCCAACCGTGCTTTAAATGTAGAGGAAATTCAGGATTTAGTAGAAGAGCAGATTATGGATAAACGTGCTTTTACTGTTGCAAGAAAATATATTACGTATCGTTATGACCGGGCACTTGTCCGTAAGTCAAATTCTACGGACAAGCAGATTTTAAGTCTTTTAGAGTGTAACAATGAAGAGGTGAAACAGGAAAATTCCAATAAAAACCCTACAGTAAATAGTGTACAGAGGGACTATATGGCTGGTGAGGTCAGTAAGGATATTACAAAACGTTTTTTGCTTCCGGCAGAAGTAATCCGTGCGCATGAGCAGGGGATTATCCATTTTCACGATTCCGACTATTTTGCACAGCATATGCACAACTGCTGTCTTGTGAATCTAGAGGATATGCTGCAGAATGGCACCGTGGTCAGTGAGACGATGATTGAAACGCCAAAAAGCTTTTCCACGGCCTGCAATATTGCGACACAGAGTATTGCGCAGATTGCGAGTTCCCAGTATGGCGGGCAGAGCATTAGCCTGACACATCTTGCGCCATTTGTAGATGTCAGCCGGCAGAAATACCGGAAGCAGGTGGAAGAGGAGTTTAAGAAAACAGGAATCCAGTACTCCGGGAAGCAGGTAGATGAAGTTGCCGAGCTGCGGGTTTTAGATGAAATTAAACGTGGTGTGCAGATGATTCAGTATCAGGTAATCACGCTTATGACAACAAATGGACAGGCGCCGTTTGTCAGTGTGTTTATGTATTTGAATGAAGCGCCAGAAGGAAGGCTTAGGGATGACTTGGCACTGATTATGGAAGAGGTTTTGCGCCAGCGTATCCAGGGAGTAAAAAATGAAAAGGGTGTTTATATTACTCCAGCTTTTCCAAAGCTTTTATATGTGTTGGAGGAAAATAATATCCACGAAGGAAGCAAATATTGGTATCTGACAGAACTTGCAGCAAAATGTACTGCAAAACGGATGGTGCCAGACTATATTTCAGAAAAGATTATGAAGGAAAATAAGATAGATAAAAATGGAAACGGTCATTGTTATCCTTGCATGGGGTGCCGGAGCTTCTTAACACCTTATCTGGATGAAAAGGGGCTTCCGCAATATTACGGGCGGTTTAATCAGGGCGTAGTGACATTAAATCTGGCAGATGTCGCATGTTCCGCTGAAAGGGACGAAGATCTTTTCTGGAAGATATTGGATAAACGTCTTGAACTTTGTAAGGAAGCACTGATGTGCCGCCATAATCGTTTAAAAGGAACTCCTTCTGATGTTGCGCCGATCTTGTGGCAGTATGGTGCGCTTGGGCGGCTGAAAAAAGGGGAAAAGATTGATAAGCTGTTGTATAATGGCTATTCGACAATTTCTCTGGGATATGCAGGGCTTTGTGAATGTACACGCTATATGACAGGAAAATCTCACACTGACCCGGAAGCTACGCCATTTGCTTTAAAGGTGATGCAGCGTTTAAACGATGCCTGCAGCAAATGGCGTGAAGAGGAATGTATTGATTTCAGCCTGTATGGGACACCATTGGAATCTACAACATATAAATTTGCAAAGTGCCTTCAGAAGCGTTTTGGGGTGATAGAAGGCGTTACTGACAAGAACTACATTACAAACAGCTATCATGTACATGTGACAGAAGAGGTAAATGCCTTTGATAAGCTGAAATTTGAGGCACAGTTCCAGAAGCTGTCTCCAGGCGGGGCAGTCAGCTATGTGGAAGTTCCGAATATGGAAAATAACATTGAGGCTGTTTTGGAGGTAATGAAATTTATTTATGATAATATTATGTATGCGGAGCTGAATACAAAAAGTGATTATTGCCAGGTCTGTGATTATAGCGGGCAAATACAGATTGTGACAGATTCGCATGGAAAGTTAATCTGGAAATGCCCAAATTGCGGTAATACCAATCAGGATAGGATGAATGTGGCAAGAAGAACCTGCGGCTACATCGGAACACAGTACTGGAATCAGGGGCGCACACAGGAAATTAAGGAAAGAGTTTTGCATTTGTAGATTTGTAAAGAGTACAAGGTTTGGCAATGGAAGGAAGAGTTTAAAGGTGTTGTTTTTATAGCAGGAAAGAGAATGACTTCTGTTAGGCCTTGGAAAATGCAGTAAGCCATATGGTTGAAAAGAAAAAGGATAACCAAAAGAAAAGGTTTCATGTTGGGTGTTTATATATAAAAAAAAATCAGAATACCATGTCTAAAATTACGTTTCCTTATGGGCTATTGGGTGAGAGGCCAAATCCTCCCGCCCTATTTTTATTGCCATAAAAGGATTCCATAGATTACCGCTCCTTGAAAATTTCACAGCAGCCGCTAGAGCGTGTTTGAAAATTCATTCTCACAATCTGCACTCCCCACTTTGCGCT
>CANSYK010000147.1 GCA_947651225.1 uncultured bacterium
ACTTGAAATTTGGAGGAAATGCAAAAAAACTTTTCCGGTTTATCCGGGTTAGGTTAAAAGGAGGCATACTATGAACCAGCCATATTCTGAGAAGGAAATTTTACACGACACCCTGACAACGGCCAAACTGTCAACTACAAATTACAACACATTTTCAAATGAATGTGCACATGAAAATATACGCAATTCAATGCTTAACATCCTTGCAGACGAGCATGATATCCAGGACGATATCTTTCACCTGACTTCTGCAAAAGAGTACTATCCAACCCCTGCTGCAGAAGAAAAAAAGATTATGGAAGCACAGCAGAAATATAGGTCAGCGCTTAACTAAAATCCGATGCGCTTAGGAAACAGCCCGGTTTTATCTGAAATCAGGAAAAACCGGGCTGGGTTACTTTTATCATATCCAATTGTCCAATTTCTGATTGGATTATTTTTGAGCCGTATTTTGCGCATTCTTGTCCCTGTTGTTCCTGTTCAACAATATAACGCCCAAGCCAAAAACTTGTAATGACTGTAATAGTATTTGCCATCTGCCACGTTGTCATCAATCGTTGTAGCGCTCGCTACAACTCATTCTTCCGCCTTGCAGATGAAAATTTATTCTGCGTAAAATTCATCGACATTTAACCGCCGGAGTAATATTTTAACAAATCTTGTGTTCTCAGCTTATATCCATATGCTTTGAGCAGTGTCCGCAGCTTCATTCTTACATAGTCCTGACCGTCCAGATAAAGAATCTGCAGCCGCTTCATTTTAAAAAATAAATCAATATCAAAATAACTGTTACAAATGCTCCCTCATTAACTTCCTTTCCAAAAAACATAAAATCTTTCTGAATAGATGGAAATTCCCTGTCTATCACCGGCCTGTCACATAAATAGTCTATCCAATAATGAACATCAAGATATAAACCGCACAAATTTGTGCGGTAATATGAGTTTAGATAAAGATTGTCTTGTTCCCACAACAGGCACAGTTTCCGTCAGTATCTTTTGACTGTTCAAATGCAGCATTCCGAAGCTTTTTTTCTAATTCAGATTGCTTTATCAAACTATCGCCATTTAGGATTGGGAGCGTTAAATCCAAAATAATAAGGCCTGGTAAGAATTTCTGGCATAAGTCTATTCCCACTCTTCCATTCGGGGCAGAATGCACTTCATAATTGTGATTTATCAGAAACTTTGTTATCATATTGCTGATATCGGTATCATCTTCAATGATTGCTATTTTTCAATTATATATCCTCCAAATAAAACTCTCTAAAATCTATACCTCTACCCTCTCATACTCCATTGACCTCATTTTACAACTTCCGTCAAGTTTTGACCAAATACCATACCGTACAAATTCTAAACCACACTTTGCAATCACACGGCCTGACGCAAGATTGGGTTCCGCATGGCTTGCACAAAAATGTGTCACACCAAATGCCTTGCGTGCATAGTCCATCATGGCTTGCGCTGCTTCCGTTGCATATCCATTTCCCCAGCAATCATAACGTATGTTACAACAAAATCTCCAATACCCTGTATTGCCGTGCGGACCAATATCTCCACTGTCAATCAACTTAGGAACTGCCGTAAAATTATTTCGCACAATACTGCCCTCCTTCCTATCCAAAAGACATATCCTCTCGATTTCCCGGTAAATTAAAAGTTATCGGCTCAAATCTATTGCAATAATTTTTCTACTATCATTGCATATATCGAACACTTGTTTGTCACCCGCAACAATATAGACAGTATAACATGCCACTCATCGTAATTCCACATTTTCCCCAATTAAAATGCGGAGCTGTTTTCCAACCTAACTTCCACATTCGCAAAACCTGCGCTTATGCGCTCTTTGCGTCTGCTTGCGCAACCGCACAGGTGGAAAATATTTAATGACATCGTGCGTATGTTTATGGTAAAATAAAAAAATAAAGATGGATTCTTGGAGAGAAAGGCTGAAAGAAAAAAGAAGAAAGGGTAAAATGCAAACACATATCTTTCACCCTTTGTGTTTGCGCCTCAAACGAAAATGCTTACATTTTCATTTGAGGCTTGGTGCAAATTATGAATGATTTTTTAATGAAACTAAGATTGACTTTGCCTTTAAGGAAATCATGGCAGATGAAAAAGCACGGATAGGATTTTTATCCGCCATCCTAAAACTCAATCCAAACGACATTAAAGAAACTTTGCTTTTAAAGACCGAACCTACAAAAGACCTATGAAGAAGACAAACTGGGCACCCTAGATGTCAAAGTACTTTTAAATAATGATACCGAAATTGATATTGAAATCCAACTGTCAAAATTAGAAGTTTGGACAGACCGCACCCTGTTTTACCTTTCTAAAATGTATTCAGAACAAATTGAGCAGGACCAAAAATATGATGTATTCAAAAAATGTGTAAGGAACTGTTAAGAAATTAAATGAACAAGTTGCGAAGGATGTTTTTTCAAGCGCAAAGAAAAAAACGTAGGCGTAGTGGGCTACGGCGAGGTTTCTTGATGCAGCGATTGGAAAAACAGGCAAGCAAGTTGTTCAAATTAATTCTTAACAGTTCCTAAGCATCAGCATCCTTGATTTTATGTTATTTAAGGAAGAAACCAATTTTTACTCATGCTTCCACATTATGGAGGACACTCACCATTTTATCTATACAGACAAAATGGAATTCCATGTCCTGGAGCTTCCAAAGCTCCCAAAAGAACTAAAAGACAGCGGTGATAATATCTTACTCTGGGCAAAGTTCATCAACGCTGAGCGGAAGGAGGAGTTTGAGATGATTGCCACAAAAGACCCTTATATTGCAAGCGCTTACCAAAAACTACAGGTTATCAGCCAAGATAAACAAAAACGGTTAGAATATGAAGCCTGCGAAAAAGCAATCTGCGACTATAACCAGTTTATGTATGAAGCAGACCAGCGCAGAGAAAAACGTGGTATTGAGCGTGGTATTAAAATCGGGGAGCAACGCGGCATTGAACGTATTAATAAATTAAATGCCCTATTAGTTTCTAATAAACGTTTCGATGATTTAACACGTTCTTCAAACAATCCTGAATACCAGGAGAAATTATTAGATGAATATGGCATTTAACTAACCTGGCATCCCGCCATTTGAAGCAGGATGCCAGAGTACATTTATAAATTCATTTCAAAAACCTTCATACACCTTCAGATATGCATTGCATTTCCTCCATTTTTATAACTGCTTCAAGTATGTACCAAGCTTTTTATCTTCTACACGAATATGGTTTACCAGTACGGCAATATGTCCATTCAGCTTGACAACATCTTCAATTGTGGGATTGTCCATAGGAATCTGCGCTGCAATTTCTTTTAACTGCTTTTTATAATTATCATGGAACGCCTTATGGCTTGCCATATCCGGATAATTATTATCACTCTGAAGCTGTTCTTCATGTTCAAAATGCATATCTACATACGTCAAAAGGAACGTTATAGCAGGCTCTACAATTTCACGTTCTTTCCCCGTATTGCAGGCGTCAACAATGTTGTTAACCGCCTGAAGCAGCTCATTGTGCTCACAGTCAATCATTTCATTCCCTGTTTCCAAATCCTTTGTCAGTTCATATCTCATAGCTACACCTCTCTCTAAAAATGACTAGTATTTGCACCAATTATAATACACTACGCTTTTATGGTCAAGGAATTTATCCCCAAAACAGCCAGGGCATCCCTCTACTCTTTTCGGGATACCCTGGCTGTTTATATTATGGCAGTTTGCGTCTGTTGTACTGACGTCTCCCACCGCACTTTTGGTATCATACTATGTAATAATGACAAAAGTATTGCAAATCTATTTGTATTTTATGGAAATACAGCCCTATAAAATTTCCTAACAGATAATTTCCTGGTTCTGCTGGTAATATTTCGCCTGGCAGCAAAACATTTCTGCATACTGCCCATTTTTCTCCATCAGTTCCTGATGCGTCCCCTGTTCAATAATTTCGCCATTTTCAAACATATAGATGCAGTCGGCGTCCCTTGTTGTAGAAAGCCTGTGGGAAATAAAAATAACCGTAGCGTCTTCTGCCCTATTCAGGATATTCTGGTTTAATTCATATTCTGCCTTTGGGTCTAAAGCGCTGGATGGTTCATCCAAAATAGCAATATGCATCCGCTCTTTCTTTGCAAACAGCCTTGCTATCGCTACCTTCTGTGCCTCCCCGCCAGATAGCTGTACGCCGTCTTCTGCAAATTCCCTTGTCAAAGATGTCAATAATCCATTTGGCAAAGTATTCAGCCTCTCTGAAAAGCCAGACTGCTCCAATGCCGCCTCAACCAGTCCCTGCCCTGGCGCAGCAACATTCTGCATCATGACATTTTCCTGCACAGAAGCCGCATAAATTTGATAATCCTGGAATACAGAGCCAAAAATATCCCGGTACTCTTCTGTACTATATTCACGGATATCATGGCCTCCATAACAGATGCTTCCCTCTGTCACATCATACAGGCGCATAAGCAGCTTAATAAACGTAGATTTCCCAGCGCCATTTTCCCCAACAAAGGCAACCTTCTGCCCTGCCTGAATCTTCATATTAATATGTTTTAGCGTATCCTTTTTGGCTCCATCATACCGGAAAGACATATCCTTAATTTCCAAAACCGACTGGCTTTTTGGAACCTGCACTGTCCCCCGTGCTTTTTCAATCTTGCTCTCATAATTCATAAACTTACGGAAACGCTCACAAAAAAGCCCTGCCCTCTGAATCCGTTCCACACAGTAATTTACAGAATCCAACTGGTTCCGCATAGCGCTTTGCGCTTTATTGAGCGCTGCCACATCCCCCAGCCCAATGCTGCATGCCACCAATGCCATATACCCAAGATAAAGTGGTACGCAAAACATGGATAAAAACGTAAACACCGTAATCCAGTTTACCAACGACCACAGGGAAATCCGGACTCCATACTTTTTAGAAACTGCAACTGTTTCTCAAGCGGTACTTCTATATGGGAAAGCTTAATTTCTTTGGCATCCTGGTAATTCTGCGCCTGCAGCCGGAACATTTCTGCATAACGTCCATTTCTCCCTAACCCGGATAAACCGGAAAAGGTTTTTTGCATTTCCTCCAAATTTCAAGTATAATAAAGAAAAATATTGGAGGATGT
>CANSYK010000148.1 GCA_947651225.1 uncultured bacterium
AGAACAAAAGTCAGTATAATCAAGAGTTTTAGTATTAATCAGCAGACACTATTTAATTTTCCAAATATTGTTTGGAAAATGCAAGCTACAATAAAATGATGCGGAACAGAGTAGTTGCGTTTAGTAGCAAAATAGTAGCAGCGCAAAAAGGAAAGCCCAGGAACGCCCTGCTTATAAGGCTTCCCAGACTTGTGGCTGTTCTTGCAAAAATGTTTTATCCTGCTGGCAGATTATAAATTATCCTCCTCCTCTTTTTATAACTTTTCTCTTCACTTCCATTCTTTAAAAGCACTGAAAATCCCCATTCTATAAGGCTTTAAAAGAAAAGAGAAACATAAATAAAGATAAAAAAGAAGAAGATATCTTATATGTATATACACGAAAGAAATGTGAAAAATATTGCTCTATATGATGTTACATAAAAAAGCTGAAAGCACCCATTTTATAAGGGATAAGGAAAAAAGAAAGCATAAAAATGATGAAAAAAGGAAGAGGATGATAACAGGTTTTTAAAGGGCAGCAGGACTATCAAGAATGGCTCTAACCCCTGTATTTACAAGGGTTTAACAGCAATTAATGAGGCAGGGAGGAGGAAATGGTAATAATCACCATAAATACTTCACTGTTGGGAATGCATACAGTCTTATAAGCCCTTATAAACAGGGGCTTTGCAGGACATATCCCATAAATTTATACGAATTTTATACGAAAACTTTTAAAAAAAATTATGGGGAAGAAACAGAAAAAAGACCTTGGAAAAGGAAGAGGATAATGCTCTTTTTTCCAAGGTCTTATATTTGTAGTCAGAATAAATTATAATCTGCCATTAGCAAAAACTTGTTCTGCAACGACAGTGGCTACTATTCGAACCCGATAGTTCATACTATATCTTGTGTCCATATGATTATAATACACATCATCTCGTATAGAAATTCCAGATGTTATATACATTATAAGTCACGAACCACCACTTCAAGTGGTGGTTTGAAAAGACCCTATAAGGGCGATTGCGTGCGCCCCTTCAAAGGGGGATGTTGCAAGCCTGTTACATGCTACCCCTGAAAAGGGAAACTTTTAGTCATTCCCCTTCTCGGACTCTTCTTTCTGTTTTTCAATATATCTTTTCACTGTTGCTTCATTAATATTGCCTATTGTCTCGACATAATATCCTCTTGCCCAAAATTCTTTATCTCCCCTTGCTTTAAATTCCGGATGCCTGTCAAACACCTGTAACGCACTTTTTCCTTTTAGATACCCCATAAAATCTGAAACTACATATTCCGGTGGCAATTCCACACATAGATGCACATGACCTACCGCTACTGCCCCCGCCGTTATTTTCACGTGCTTGTACTCACACAAAGTTTGTATAATTTCCACGATATCCTTTCTTACTGCTCCGTACATTACTTTCCTGCGATATTTTGGGATAAAAACTATGTGATACTGGCATTTCCATTTTGTGTGTGATAAACTTTGATTGTACATTTTGTACCGCCTCCTGATTATTTGATTTGGCTTGCAACACCACTTCAAATATATATCAGGGGGCTTTAAATGTATATAGGCAACACTACTACTTATTCTATTCGCCCCAGCACAGCTGGGGGATTAGGTCATTTCATTCATGGCACTAAGCATTAAGAATGTTGCAATTCCAAAACCTTTTCTTTGGATAACTTACAGTATCTAATTATCTTTTCAATCGGCTCACCATCTCGTAGCATATCAAGTGCCATCTCTATCCTCAAATCATTCTGTGCATCATGGCGTTCGCTTTCCACATAGGTTTGCATCGCTTCCTCTTCATCATATAATACCATCATAATGTCCACGACCTCCTTTTCCCTGCTTTCCAAATACTCTCTCAGCACATTTCTGTCCTTACAAATACGAATGGTTTCTAATATTGCTTTCTTTGTTCTGCCATATAACTTCACTTGCTCATTACAAACTTTAGTAAAAATGACATATTGATTGATAATATCGCCTTCTCCGGTTTCTTCGGAAACAGTGCCGTCATAAATCATTTTTACTTTTACATCAACAGCACATTCCTTCCCGTCAAAAAATTCCTTGGATAATGAAATTTCAGCTGGACGCTCCTGCCTCTCGCCCGTATATATAACATACAATTCCGGTTCCGGAATCTGTACTTGCTTACCGGTATACAAAGGCTGCTTAGTCTGTGCTAAATAATCATGGTAAGTCTGTGCCAAATACAACAATACTCTGATAATAATATTCACACTCCATGTAGATTGTGCTTCTGTAAGAATTACCAACCGATTTCCAACCATAAATCCCAAATCATTATAAAGTCCATTGATTAGAATATTCTCTATGGTCACATAGGTCAATTGTTCCTCTGTAGCATTAGTATCTTCTGGATGGAGTGCTTTATACAGCTGAAACAAATACTTTTTGTCCTTGAAAAGATTGGTAAATACGCTATCCTTAATTTTATGTTTCGCTACTTCGTCTGTCACATTAGACGGAATGTTTAAAAAATTGTTCTGTTCCTTTACTGAATCTTCCAATCTGTTCACCTGCCTTTCAGTTGTATTTATGGTTTTATTCTAACATCCGAAAGATATATTTTCAAGACTGACAAGAAATTTGTTAATACTAACCATCCAAAATGTTTACCGAACCCTATATAATATCAATTAGTTTTATCCCATCATACTCCCAATACTGTGAACCTTTATACGCCCCCGATGCATTAACCGTTCCTTTCCGAGTCTCAATTTCCCTCGTCAAAGGTGATAGATGCCACCTTTTTCCCTCAAATTCTACCTCTTTATCGCTTACAACTTTTGCATGTATGCTATTGTCCGATGCATAATCAATCGTCTGCCCGATTAATTGGAGTTCCAAAAAAGAAAGACCATTCATCTTCATTACAAAATTGTTTGTCTTTCTCATGTCAGCCGGGATTGGCAGAACTTCCTGTAGCAAATAATTGATAATCCACTTAGATCTTTTTTCTATTGTTTCACGGTTCCAATGTTCGTACTTTATAATCTCCGTTTTTGCAATCTGGATACCTGCCCTGTTTTCATAAATATCTTTCTTTTCAGAAAAACTTTTATTGCCTAATTCTTGATTATGTCGGATTAACGTCAGGTTTCCAATTGTATTAAGCAAAGACTGATGTATGTCCTCATAATCTTCTCCCAACTCCTTTTCCCAACTTTCATTCAGTTTTCTCGGCATGATATGCTCTATCTGAAGTTTTTCGTCTTCTTTATCTGGTCTGGATTTTGTAATACTTTCCTCAATTAATGATAAAACAAACTTACACAATTTCAAACCGTAAAAATTCATAACAGAAAGCTCCCGTTCCATTTCAATATCATTCGGAAGCCGAAGATGATTTTCCATGCCGGATAGTATTTTAAACATTTCCTTTCTTTTATCCTGTGCCTCAACAAGTTGCGGCACTTTTTTAACTAATGTGGGGAAATTTTTGTTTTCAGCTTGAACAACACCTATAATCCTTCGTCTGGTGATATAAATAATAAACACATCCAATATATCACAAAGCATCTTCTCCGTAATTTCATTCTTTTTCCAAGACCTGATTAATGCCATCAAAAGTGAATATGCAGTAGTCACATCTAGTATCTTAATGTCCGCAAGCCGTTTGTCCACCTCTTTGCTGCCCGTTGTTTGCAACAAAAGAATATATGCATAGTAATCCGAATATTCACTCAGCGTCTTTAACAATATTTTCGCATCATGGTTTCTGAATAGCTCCTTAAAATTAGAATACAATTCTTTGTAATTCCGTTCTGTTGCCTGCTTAAATGATTTTTTCTCTTTTAGCTGCATGTAGTCACGTATAAAACCGGACACCTGATGCAGAATACTTTCTTCCATATGCAGCCAATAATTTTTATACAAAAATTCCTGTTCCTTTGGTTCAATTCCAAGCAAAAGATAATTTCTAACCAAATCGGTTAATGTAAGCGGTTTCCCTAGAGAATTCATTGATTCAAAAATCTCCTGCGGATTCTCCCATGGATTTCTGTCTGGTTGTAGTTCTACCTTCACAACACTAAATTTACTAAGTCCTAATTCAATAATATCTGCTAATGTGAAATCCGCATCTTCTTTTATTTTTCCTAATTCATTTTTTTAATAGACGTAATTGCGGTATATCGCAGAGTTTTTAGATTTTTCCGGAAGATGATTGCCAAGAATAATGTCACAGTACACTTTCCAATCTGTTTCCACCTGTTTAAGCTTAATCTTATACTCTGAATCATCTGAAACATTGTCATTCCTCAAGTATTTGGATTCAATAAACTGCTTCAACCTATCATCAGTTATTACATCCCGCAAAGCGACCAAGAATAACATGGTTGTTGTAACCCTCTGCTGACCGTCAATCAATACAAGTTTATTTGGCTGTCCAAATGCTGTTTCTGTCTGAAAAAAGGTAACCGTACCAAAGAAATGCTCCGACTTTTTTAATTCCCTATTATTATTCGTTACACGGATAATATCATTTATACTGCACGTCCATAACATTTACAGTAACAAGTAATCTTTTGAGTATTATGTACCTAGCAACATTATTTTTGACTGTAAATTTCAGAGATGCGAAGTATAATAATGTCTGCCAGTCTACATGACAATCTGTATTTATAGCTACATGCAGGCAAACAGCTCTGAACACATGCCAGCCTGTTTTCCAGACAGCATGTCTGCATATAAATCTACAAACATACATATATGCCATTTTGACAGCATGTTTGCATGAAAAACTGCAATTATGTCTGCATATAAACAAGTAAAACAGTCTGCATGAATGCTTGTAACTATTGCTATATATAGGCATGCAACCATATAGACATTCCAACATATCATTTTAACTTCATGTAAAAATGTCTTCCTGTCTACAATCCTGATATCAGGATACCACATGCCATTGCATCCCAGAACTGGCAGAAATACAGTCTGTAACAGCAACATTCCCTATAATAAAAAAGACTGTAACATTAGGTGTTTCTTTTAATGCTACAGCCCAATATAAGGATGTAAGTGTTATTTAGTGTCTGCTGATTAAGCAGATATTTGCAAGTTCCAATTTTTGTATTCTG
>CANSYK010000149.1 GCA_947651225.1 uncultured bacterium
ACATAATAATCATTATGTTGTAAGGAGTGTTGTTCCGGCTGTGTTGGCATGCGCAGCTGGGATACAGTGCTCCTTGTAATGTTATGAGCCAGGCAGGTAATGCAGAAAGAAAGCAGGTGGTCAGAGTGGAAAATACAAGTCTTGATTTGTTTCCACATAATCAGCGTGCCTATCATGCTGTCTGCCATCTTTTAAAGGAAGAGGGAAAGGCTGCGGTCATTCATCCTACTGGTACTGGAAAGTCTTTTATTGCATTTCAGCTTGTGCTTGACAATCCAGATGCGGGATTTCTATGGCTTTCTCCAAGTGAATATATTTTCCAGATGCAGCTAGAGAATCTAAAGGAAAATTTCACAGGTACAGGGCAGGAGAGGGAGAAGTTTTTATTAGCCATAAGGAAAAGGATTCATTTTATGACCTATGCAAGGCTGATGCTTTGTTCCGAAATCAAGTTAGAAGAAGATGTGGACTATATTATTCTGGATGAGTTCCACCGTTGCGGTGCCGCTGAGTGGGGAAAAGGTGTGAAAGAACTTCTTTCGGCGCACCCTTTTGCAAAGCTTCTGGGGCTTTCAGCAACCAGTGTGCGCTATCTTGACAGCCGCAGAGATATGGCAGAGGAACTTTTTGATGGCTATGTTGCGTCCAGGATGACACTTGGGGAGGCTGTTGTAGAGGAAATTTTACCAGCCCCTTTATATGTGGTGTCCATGTATTCTTATAAAGAAGAAATGGAGCGTCTGCAAAAGAGAGTAAGAGACTGCAGGGACAATTCTTTACGAAAAAAGAATGAGGAATTGCTGGAAAAACTGCGCAGGAGCCTGGAACGGGCTGATGGACTGGAAACAATTTTTCAAAAACATATGGAAAACCAGCAGGGGAAATACATTGTATTTTGTGCAGGAAAAGAGCATATGGAAGAAATGGTTTCCCATACAGCAGAGTGGTTCCAATGCATTGACAAAAATCCTCATATTTATAAAGTGTCCTGTGATGAGCCAGGTGCAAGAAAACAGTTTTGGGAATTTAGGGAAGACAGAAGTGACCATTTGAAGTTATTGTTCTGTATTGACATGCTAAACGAAGGAGTACATGTAGGCGGCCTGGATGGTGTAATTCTGCTTCGGCCGACTGTTTCCCCAGCCTTGTATCTACAGCAGATTGGGCGCTGCCTTGCTGCGGGAAAAAGGCAGGGAAAGCATCCTGTTATTTTTGATATTGTCAATAATTTTGAAAGCCTTACTTCTGTAGATGGATTAAGCGGAGAAATAGAAGAGGCAGCAATGCAGCTTTCCTATAGGGAAAATGCTGGAAAATACCATGATGTTTTTCGTGTTATTGATGTATTAAAAGACTGCAGGGAACTTTTTGAAGCATTGAACCGGAATCTGTCACTGCCATGGGAAGTGTATTACCAGGAAGCAGAGGCTTTTTATAAAAAAGAGGGCCATCTGGAAGTAAAGAAACGCTATGTTACAGAAAATGGTTTAAATCTTGGCTGCTGGATTCAGGCGCAGCGAAGAGTATATGCTGGGACGGCGGCAGGAAATTTAAGTGAAAACCAGGTGAAAAGACTTGATGCAATTGGCATGCGCTGGAAGGATAAAAAGACAGAGCAGTTTGAAAAAGGGATTGCAGAACTGGCAGTATTTGTCAATCAAAATGGTCATGGCGATACTGGTTCAAATTATGAAACGGAAAATGGTTTTTTGCTTGGAAAATGGCTTAGCAATATGCGTTTCAAATATAAAAAAGGAGATTTAGAGGAAAAAGAAGTCAGAAGTCTGGAACAGGCAGGTATGATTTGGGATGTTAACCGTTACCGCTGGGAAGAGCATTATAAAGCAGCAAAAATATACCGGGAACAGTTTGGAAATCTGAATATTCCCTGCCGTTATGTGACAGAAGATGGAAGGAAACTTGGAGCCTGGCTAAATAACCAGAAAAGTATTTATGCAGGAAAGGGAAAGAAATCCTGTGCCCTTGATGAGGAACAGGTTCAAAAACTGGAAGCTCTTGGGATACGTTGGGAGGGGAAATTTGAAAGTGGTTGGGAAAAGAAGTATCGGCTGGCAAAAGAATATTACATAGAAAACGGAAATTTGGAAATGCCTTCTACTTATATTTATAAAGGGGAAAATCTTGGAAAATGGCTGAATGAAATCCGTTTATCCAGAAATAAAGCAGGGATTTCGGGATATGCGTTGACAGAAGAAAGAATAAAACGCCTGGATGCAATCGGTATGGTCTGGGAAAGAGAAGATTCCTGGGAATACCGTTATACTCTTTCGGAGGTATATTACAGAGAAAATGGCCATCTGGATATTTCGCAGCAATATGTAACAGAAGAAGGAGTCTGGCTGGGTAAGTGGATTTATATGCAGAGAATGCAGTACAGAAATGGTACTTTGGACAACCAGAAAAAAGAACGTCTGGATCAAATTGGTATGGTCTGGGGGTCTCCGGCGGAATGCGCTTTTGAAAGAGGATATAAGGCATTAAAGGAATATCTTGCCCAAAATAAAGAAAAAAAGATTAAAAAAGATTATATTATGCCAGACGGTTACCGGCTGGGAAGCTGGGTGTATCGGCAGAAAAAGAAGAAAAAAGAAGGGAAACTTACTGGGGAGCAGGCAGAGAAACTTGCAATTCTGGAATATATTTAAATAGAAAATTTTTAATAGGGTGGAACGTTATTTTTTGAATACTGTAAATATGAGTAGAGAATAAATTGATTAACGGTATATTTGCATTCCTTAAATTTTGGTTTGTATGTTTTCGTTAATTGATGTTAGTTAATACCAGAGTGGTTCTACTTAGATAAAAAATCTTATTTGATTATTTTTGTATTTGGAGAAAAAGAGGAAGGAAGCGTACAAAGGAAATGAAGATTCCGTTTTCCCCACCGGATATTGGCGGGGCAGAATTAGGGCAGGTGGCAGAAACTTTAGAATCAGGGTGGATTACTACTGGGCCAAAAACAAAAAAACTGGAAAAGGAAATTGCAGAATATTGCAGTGCAGACAGGGCAGTATGCCTGAATTCCCAGACAGCATGTGCAGAAATGACCTTAAGGCTTTTGGGGATATCGGCAGGCGATGAGGTCATTACATCTGCCTATACCTATACAGCAAGCGCCTCTGTGGTATGCCATGTCGGGGCAAAGCTGGTTTTGATGGATACACAAAAAGATTCCTATGAAATGGATTATGAAAAACTTGCAGATGCCATCAATGAAAATACAAAAGTGATTATTCCAGTGGATTTAGGGGGAGTCCCCTGTGATTACGATAGGTTATTTTCTATTGTGGAAAGCAAAAAATCATTATTTCACCCTGCAAACAACTTGCAGGAAGCAATCGGCAGGGTAATTATTATGGCAGATGCCGCACATTCCTTTGGGGCAGTATGGAATGGGAAGCCGACAGGAAGTATAGCCGATTTCAGTAATTTTAGTTTTCATGCTGTAAAAAATTTTACAACGGCAGAAGGCGGGGCGGCGGTCTGGAATACAATACAGGGAATTGATAAGGAAGAACTTTACCAAAAATATCAGCTCCTTTCTTTGCATGGCCAGTCAAAAGATGCCTTTGCGAAAACGCAGTGCGGAGCATGGGAATATGATATTTTAGAACCTTCTTATAAATGCAATATGACAGACATTTCTGCGGGAATTGGGTTGGCACAGATGGAACGGTATCCGGGGATTCTGGCAAGAAGGAAAGAGATCATTGAAAAATACGATGCTGTATTGAAAGAACTTGGCATTGAAGTATTAGAACATTGCAGCAAAAAATATCAGTCGTCCGGGCATTTGTATATGGCACGGATTCCAGGAATTACCTTGTCGCAGAGAGGCAGAATAATAAAGGAAATGGCTAAGGCAGGGATTGCCTGCAACGTACACTATAAGCCGCTGCCTATGATGACTGCATACAAAAAACTTGGATTTGAAATTGCGGATTATCCGAATGCATATAAAAGGTTTGAAAACGAGATTACTTTGCCGCTTCATACAAAGTTAACGGATGAAGAGGCAGATTATGTCACAGAGGAGTTTTGCAGGATTGTAGGAAGCTATAGATAAAAATGTTTTTAGACGGCTGGTTTTAGAATAAGCAGTTACAAGTTATAGAATAGATAGCGCTGTATTTAAAGTTTCTTAGGGTATATAAAAAAGTAATTTTCAAACATACTTGAGGAGCAGGAGGGAAAATGTTTAGAGAATGGGAAGAATTGCCGGAATATATGAAAACAGAATTAGTACATCCATATTATGAAAAGCTTTATCAAAAGAGAAAAAGCCTGTACATAAAACGTTTTTTTGATATAACAGCGGCGGCAGGCATGCTTGTTATCTTGTTCCCGGTATGTCTTTTTATATCTGTTTTAATTGCAGCAGATTCAAAAGGCGGGGTGTTTTTCTGCCAGGAAAGAGTAACACAATATGGAAAAAAGTTTTGGATTATTAAATTCCGCACAATGGCAGTAACTACAGAAAAAATTGGTTCACAAGTTACTGTGAAGAATGACAGCAGAGTTACAAAAGTTGGAAAGGTGTTAAGAAAGTACCGTTTAGATGAACTTCCGCAACTGATTAATATTATTTTAGGGGATATGAGCTTTGTAGGGCCAAGACCAGAGGTGCCCTGTTTTGTGAAAAAATATACACCGGAAATGTTTGCAACCTTGTTATTGCCAGCAGGGGTAACCAGTGAAGCGAGCATTTGCTATAAAGATGAGGAACATTTTTTAAATAGCGCTGATAATACAGAGGAAATTTATATTCAGCAGATATTGCCGGATAAGATGGGCTATAACTTAAAGAGCATTCAACAGTTTAGTTTTGTCAGGGAACTTGGGGTTATG
>CANSYK010000150.1 GCA_947651225.1 uncultured bacterium
CGGGAATTTCCCAAATCTTCCAATCGTTCTATTTGGACATAGCTGGGGCGGCTACAGTGTTTGCAGCGTACTTACATACCATCCTGACGTAGAAGCAGTTATAGCATGTTCGGGTTTTAACGCTTCCCCGAACCTGTTTGAAGCAGAGGGAAAAAAACAGGTGGGGAATGGTATTTATTTGATGTTGCCATTCGTGAAGCTGCATGAGAGGATTCAATATGGCGGATATGCCTCCAATACTGCAATGGATGGCTTTTCAAAGAGTAATGCTGCCGTTATGATTGTACACAGCTCCGATGATAAAGTTGTTCCAGTTGAATACGGCTACGAAATTTATTATGAAAAGTACAAAGACGATTCCCGTTTCAGCTTCATCCATTTTGAGAATAGAGGACATAACTATTTCAATGATGACACCTATCGCAATGAGTTTAATGCGGGATTTGATGAATGGCTCAAAACGCTTGACTATGATACTGCAAAAAACAAGGAACGGTTTTTAAACGATAAAGCCGATTATATATACCAAAACCTTGACAGGGAAAAATGGTGTAATTCATTGGATTTTGAGTTATTTGAGGATTTTGTTGATTTTTATGATGAACATATACATTAAACAAAATCTCATAACCTGCCACCTGTGCTCTATTTTCATGTAACAAAACAGAGCACAGATGCCCCGCTGATTTCCTACTCTCCATTCTGCCCACCATCCCTGTCTTTTTCTGAAAATATCTCACGGTAGATACCTGGTGCAAGCCCTATAAACTGATTGAAATAGCTTGTAAAATGGCTCTGGTCTGAAAAACCTGTCCTTATTGCCGCCTCTACAGGGAGAACCCCTTCCGACAGCAGCTTTTTTGCTTCATTGATACGGATTGTCTCAAGATAGCGGTATGGCGTGACACCTTTTGATTTTGTAAAAGCACGCAGCAGAGTCGATTTGCTAAGCCCTGCATGATGACATATCTGTTCTAAATAAATACGCTCCGTAAAACGTTGCTCCATATATTCGCAAGCTTTTTCAATTTCCTGTCTGCACTCTGGAATACAGCTTTCAAAAGGCTGTCCATAATTTTGTATCAGAAGCGAAAGCAGAAACAGCAAGGCTTCCTCCTTCCAAAAACCGCCGTCTCCTCTCATAACCATCTCATGCAATGGGCGCAAATAACACCCTGCTTCCTCATCATGGATTACATTTTTTGAAAAGCCTGGAAGCTCCCGCTTCCCAGTAACTTCCTCTGTCAGGTCGAGCATGATTTCCTTTGAAATGTTGAACCCTCGGTAATCAAACGTCCCTCCGTCACTCTGCACACAGGCATGGCTGTCACCCGGATTAAAAAGTACGATACTGCCCTCCTCTATGACATATTCTCTTGCTCTGCAAGAGAGTACCCTCTCGCCTTTCTCTGCAAACCCTATCACATAATATTCATGGAAATGGCTCGGAAACGGCTGAATAATCCCCTCAAAGCGGTATGCTTCAATCCTTAATTCATCATCATATACCGCTGTTTTTGTTTCTTTCTTCATGTAGATCACCTCCTTGTCATAGCCATTTTATCTCTTATTTCTTTATTAGTCTTGTAAAATATTTTCATTTTTCTGATTTTTCGGTTTGATGTCTGAATATATGATAAGGAACCGTAACCGGTAAATAACTTGCACAGTTGAGCAAATAGAGATATAATTGCAACAATTGGACACTTTAGGATATCATGTAGAAGTGTTCCTATTCATGTGCAGTAATTAGGATTTATTACAAATTAAGGAGAATCATCATGGCAAAGGAAAAGAAACTGGTAGAGCAGATTACTTCTATGGAGGAGGATTTTGCGCAATGGTATACAGATGTCTGCATCAAGGCAGATTTGATTTCATATGCGAGTGTAAAAGGATGTATGGTAATTAAACCGGCAGGCTATGCAATCTGGGAGCTGATTCAAAAAAATCTGGACGAGCGTTTCAAGGAGACAGGGGTTGAAAATGTATATCTGCCAATGTTTATCCCGGAAGGGCTCCTGCAAAAAGAAAAAGACCATGTAGAAGGTTTTGCACCTGAGGTTGCCTGGGTTACTCATGGCGGGTTGAACGAACTGCCGGAGAGAATGTGTGTGCGCCCAACTTCAGAAACATTATTCTGTGATTTTTATGCAAATGATATTACGTCTTATCGTGATTTGCCAAAGTTATATAATCAGTGGTGTTCTGTAGTACGGTGGGAAAAAGAGACAAGACCATTTTTGCGTTCCCGTGAGTTTTTGTGGCAGGAAGGACATACGGCTCATGCAACAGCAGAGGAAGCAGAGCAAAGGACGATTCAGATGTTAAATGTGTATGCAGACTTTTGCGAGGAGGTTCTTGCCATCCCGGTAATCAAGGGACAAAAAACAGAGAAAGAAAAGTTTGCCGGGGCTGTGGCAACCTATACGATTGAATCACTAATGCATGACGGCAAGGCACTGCAATCAGGGACAAGCCACAATTTTGGGGATGGATTTGCAAAAGCGTTTGGTGTGCAGTATGCGAGCAAAGATAATAAACTTGAATATGTACATCAAACCTCCTGGGGTATGACAACCCGCATGATTGGCGCTATTATCATGGTACACGGCGACAATTCCGGTCTGGTACTTCCTCCTAAGATTGCACCGACCCAAGTAATGATTATCCCAATTATGCAGAAAAAAGAAGGCGTTTTGGATAAAGCGTATGAGCTAAAGGATATGCTTTCCCATTTCCGGGTGAAGGTAGATGATACCGATAAGAGTCCAGGATGGAAATTTTCTGAGCAGGAGATGCGTGGAATCCCTCTAAGGGTAGAGATTGGGCCAAGAGATATTGAAGCTGGTAAATGCATGGTAGTACGCCGTGATAATGGACAGAAGCAGGAAGTGGCATTTGAGGAATTGGACAAAGCCGTCGCACAGCTTCTTGATACGATTCAGAAGGATATGTACCATATGGCATTGACGCATCGGGAAGAAAACACACATACTGCTGCGAACTGGACAGAGTTTTGCGATATTGTAAATAATAAGCAGGGCTTTATAAAAGCAATGTGGTGCGGGGAGACGGAATGCGAGGAAGCGATTAAAAATGAAACTGGCGCCTCCACAAGATGTATTCCGTTTAAGCAGGAAAAAATTTCTGACGTTTGTGTACATTGTGGTAAATCAGCAAAGAAAATGCTTTATTTTGGCCGGGCTTATTAATTTGCCCCACTGCGGCTTTATCAACGAAAGCCTGTAGCTGTAATTCTTCAATCTTTTTTAAAGGTCTGTTTCTAACTAAAAAATAAGTACCCACCACCTAAAAGACAGACGGTGGGTACTTAGGAACTATAAATAAAAATATTTTTTGTTTTATGGACAACCCAATGTTACTAATTATTCACTCCATGATGCACTTCATCTGTACTTGCGGTAATTGGCAAAAAGGTATATCCCTGTTTTTTTCCATAGCGTATCATTTGATCCAATGCATCAATCGTTTTGTCATTTTTATCATAATCATGCATTAAAACTACATTTCCCCGCCCTTTTGCCAGACCATTTTTAAAATTTTTAAATGTATCTCCAAATGTACGTGCACCACCGGCATCCTGACTGTCCACATTCCAATCAAAGTAATGATACCCCCAGTCATGCAGTTTTCCCGCCAGTTTTGTCATAATTCCAGGATTATATTTGCTTATCGTGTTGGAACTGCCTCCAGGAAAACGGCTAATTGTACACCATACCCCAAACTTTTTAAAAAACAAATTGCGCAGCAGATCCAGATTATCGTGATATTTTTTTTGAGACTGATACACGATATCATATTTATGCTGGTAGCCATGTAATGCCAGTGTATGCCCTTCCTCAATTACCCGCTTTGTCAGATCAAAATCATCCTTTGCTGGCTTTAGCTCAAAAAAGGTCGCTTTTACATTATTTTTCTTCAAAATATCTAACACTTTTGGCGTAGTATAACGGTTTGGTCCATCATCAAAAGTTAAGTAAATTACACTCTTAATCCGTTTGGTAACCTGAAGGCTGCAACAGTACGTTTTTCCATCCTCTGTCTCTGCCGTAAGAGTGGCCTTTCCCTTTTTCAGGGCAGTAACCTTTCCCTTTTTGGAAACCTTTGCAATTTTCTCATTGTCTGATTTCCATGTGGCATGAACATCTTTTAAGCTAAACTGCAAATCCAGATGTTCCCCCTTCATCATGAAAAAAACCGGATACACCATTCCTTTCTTCTTCACCTTAATCTGATATACTCTGGTATCTGCTGTATCATTTTCTTCACTTGGCCTGACCTTGGCTGTAACTTTCGCATTCCCTTTCTTTAAGGCATGGACAACCCCATCTTCTGACACAGAAACCACTTCCGGCTTATTGCTGGTACAAGAAAGCACCTCTTCACCAGCCGCTGTAAGATTTTCCATCTCACCAAGATACAGCGAATACTTTCCCTTCTTACCATCTGCGTCCGATACTTGTTTTTCTAACGATCCAGATGCTACAGATACCTTATTCTCGTCAGATTTCAATTTTTCTTTGAACTGACAGCCAGACAACATAAAACTCATTGCCAACATAAAACATAATATCTTTCCTGATACCTTCCAATTCTTTTTCATCATTTCCCTTATTTCCTCTTCTGCACTTTATGAATTACTTTTTATTATTCATGTTTTCCAAACCTACTATACAGCTCAAAATTGTAAAAATCTGTTATTTGGCTTTTTCCCTTTTTCCCCATTCTACATGACAAATCTCTTTTTAACAAGATTCTTTTTTCCGTGAATAGTCAGCTTTGACGCTTAAAAATTTTTCGTAAAAAAACCTCCCATTTTATGGGAAAAT
>CANSYK010000151.1 GCA_947651225.1 uncultured bacterium
TGGAGATGTTGATATAAGCACTAAAGAATGATAAACGGCAACAGGATTGGAAAGGGATTATGGATGGATTAAAAATAGGGCTGATTGATGTGGACGGACATAATTTCCCGAATCTACCACTTATGAAACTATCTGCATGGCATAAATCCCATGGAGATTCTGCTGCATGGTATGAGCCTTTGTTTCATGGGTTTCCCAACAGTCCCCTTGACAGGGTTTATATGTCAAAGGTATTCAGCTTTACGCCAGATTACCCATATTATATTAATGCGAAAAAAGTTATAAAAGGCGGCAGTGGTTATTGTATATCCCTTGTAAATGGTGAAGAGGTTTATGACACAGAAAAAGATACCATGTTGCCGCCAGAGATAGAAACGGTATATCCAGACTACGAAATTTACTATGACAAGATACCAGAAGTCAGGAATACCGCTTATGGATTCCTGACAAGGGGATGTCCAAGGGACTGTAAATTTTGCCATGTGGGATGCAAAGAGGGAAAACGTTCCTACAAGGTTGCTGATTTGAATACCTTTTGGAACGGACAGAAAAATATTGTTTTGCTTGATCCAAATATAACCGCCTGCAAAGATTGGAAAGAATTATTCCAACAATTAATTGACAGCAGGTCATGGATTGATTTTTCACAGGGTTTGGATATCCGCATGATGACAGAGGAAAAAGCGGAAATGTTAAAGCAGATGAAAATTAAGCAGGTACATTTTGCATGGGATAGGTATCAGGATAAAGAGGAGGTTACCTCCAAATTAAAAATGTTTGCATATTTAACAGGGTGGGATTACCGCAAAATGTCAGTGTATATGCTGTGTAATTTTGACACTGCATTTGAACAGGACTTAGAAAGAGTATATATATTGCGTGATATGGGGTATAACCCTTATGTGATGCTGTACAACAAAGAGTCCATACCGCAGGGGCATAGGTTAAGGCGTCTGCAGCGGTGGGTAAACAACAGGGTTATTTTCCGCTCCTGTGAAAAGTTTGTGGAATTTGGAAGAAGAAAGGCAGGAGGCAGTTGATATGGACTTGGAACAAAAAGCAACCGAAAGAATAAAAACAGCAAGTGAAATGTCATTAGGTTATTATGGGCAGCCTCTCATATGCACTTATTCTGGAGGGAAAGACAGTGATGTGATGTTAGAACTGTTTAAACGTTCTGGAATCCCGTTTGAAGTACACCACAGCCATACGACAGCAGACGCACCGCCAACGGTATGCCATATCAGGGAAGTGTTTCGCAGGTTAGGATTGGAAGGTGTTAAATGCACTATTGATTACCATGTGCAGTTAGATGGCAGCAGGACTACCATGTGGAACCTAATCCCTAAAAAATTGATACTACCAACAAGGAAGGTAAGGTATTGCTGCAGCATATTAAAAGAATCAGGCACGCCAAACCGGATGATAGCGACTGGCATCCGCTGGGATGAAAGCAATGCAAGGAAAGAAAGGGAAAGCTTTGAAGCGCTTGCGCCAAGGAAAAAAGATGCAGTCCGTGTGTCAGATGAAAAGATGCTGCTGACAGACAACGATGACAAGAGAATGCTGTTTGAACGGTGCGAAATGAAGGCAGAAACCGTCGTAAACCCAATCATTGACTGGAAAGACAGGGAAATATGGGATTTTTACTGGAATGAATGCCCATATCATAACCCACTGTACGGCATGGGCTTTACAAGGGTTGGCTGCATAGGGTGCCCTATGGCTGGCAGGGGGCGGTGGAAAGAGTTCCGCAAATTCCCCCAATACAAAGATATGTATATAAATGTATTTGGCAGGATGTTACAGGCCAGGAAAGAAAAAGGGCTTGGGCTTGCAAATGAAATGTATAAAGAGTGGAAATCCGGGGAAGATGTATTCCTCTGGTGGATGGAGGATAAAAATGTAAGCGGCCAGCTGGAGTTGGAATTTGACGGGATGGATATTAGCGGAATTAAAGAGAGGAGGGAGTTAGTCAGGGCATGAGGGCTGTATTGAAATATCCAAGCAGTAAATGGAACATAGCGAAAAATCTTGCCAGCTTAATCCCGGAACATCATTCCTATGTGGAGCCGTTTTTTGGGAGTGGTGCATTGTTCTTTACTAAAGCCCCTTCTGCTATCGAAACCATTAATGATTTGGATTCTGATGTGACAAACTTGTTCCAATGCATTAGGGAGGATGCAGAAAGGCTTGCACGCATTGTAATGGTAATACCATACAGCCGGAAAGAATATGATCTCCTGTTTAATAGAGAAATACTATATACAGATCCATTTGAACGGGCAGCAAGATTTCTCCTAAAGTGCTGGCAGGGGCATGGCTTCCGCACCAGTGGAAATAAAGTCGGATGGAAAAATGATGTGCAGGGGCGTGAAAGAATGTATGCCCTATGGAACTGGTACCGCCTGCCGGAGTGGATTATTGAAATCGCAGAACGGCTGCGGATGGTACAGATTGAGTGCCGCCCGGCTCTGGAGGTAATAAAGCGTTTTAATTACCTCGATGTATTCCAATACTGGGACCCGCCATATCTGCTTGGTACGAGGAATGGAAAACAGTATAGACACGAAATGTCAGACACAGAACATGAAGAACTCTTAGAGGCAGCATTAGGAAGCAAAGCAAAAATCATGATATCAGGATATGAATCAGAAATGTACAACAATTATCTGAAAGGCTGGCAGAAGGAATATTTTAGTAGCTGTGCAGAGCATAACGGCGGCAGGACAGAGGTGGTCTGGATGAATTACCAGATAGGGCAGATAACTTTGGATATGGGGGTGATGGAATGAAGTTTCTGGATTTATTTGCAGGGATCGGGGGCTTCCGGCGTGGGATGGAGCTGGCAGGACATGAATGTGCCGGGTTCTGCGAATGGGATAAATTTGCTACAGCCAGTTATACACCCATGCACCTGGCTTCTGACAAACAGAGGGATTATTTATCAGGGCTGCCGCTTAGAAAGCGGCAGAAAGAAATTTTAAAGGGGGAATACAGGAATGGGGAGTGGTACGCAGATGACATCAGGGCAGTGGCTGCCGGGGGGCTTCCAGACGCAGACTGCTGGTGCGCAGGATTCCCGTGCCAGGACAGCAGTATTGCCGGAAAACAGCTCGGATTTAATGGGGACAGAAGCAGCCTCTATTTTGAAATTATTAGGCTGCTCAAAGGCAAAAGTGAAAAAAATAGACCCAGCTGGGTATTCCTTGAAAACGTTAAAAACCTGTTATCAGTCAATCGTGGATGGGACTTTGCAAGGGTTCTCTTTGCGTTGGATGAAATCGGGTATGACGCAGAATGGGGGCTGCTTAATTCCAAAAACTTTGGGGTGCCCCAAAACAGGGAAAGGGTGTTCATTATCGGACATAATAGAAACAGAAGTGGAGGGGAAATATTTCCTGTCAAAGGAACATATGGAGAAAATAACATCTGCCAGGTAGGAAATTTCATGCCGACAAAGAAAAGGAAGAACCCTAACCAGGGAAGGATATACGATACGGAAGGGATTGCCCCGCGCCTTAACAAAATGGATGGAGGGGGAAAGGGAACCTTATGTTTTTGTAGATATGACGAAAGGGAATGGGATTCACAGCACAAAAGAAGCCAGGTGTTTAAAGGCAAAATACAATGCCGGGGTATCAAACAGGGACGGCGATAATTCCGGGGTTGCAGTCAGAATAACAGGGGATTTTTTATTACCAGGGAAAAATTACAACCAGAGGAAGGTTGTACATACGGGAAACAGCATATCAAGGGCTTTGATAAGCAGCAGGCATTCAGGCAATGAACCAAAGATTGCAGTGCCGGTCCTTGCCCCGGACAGGGCGGAGAAACGCCAGAACGGCAGGAGGTTTAAAAATAACGGGAAACCAATGTTTACCCTTACTGCACGGGACAGGCATGGGGTTGCGGTAAGCGTCTGGGAAGAAAAAGACGGAAATGGTATTTATGTAGAATTGGCAGACGGGACACTGGTATATGCCGTATGGGATGATAAGTATGGAAGCTATATAGCTGTGCGCAGGCTGACGCCAAAAGAATGTTTCCGTCTGCAGGGCTGGGATGATTTGTATTTTGAAAGGGCTGCTTTTGTAAACAGTGACAGCCAGTTGTACAGGCAGGCTGGGAACGGCGTCACAGTAAACGTTATCCAGGCGATTGCAAAAAAAATAAAGTGATATCAGAAGTAAAGGGGCTGTACACCGCCCATTGCACTGAAAGGATGTGATAACATGCACAATGAATTTGGTTATTTATCCATGTCAAAGGAGTATGGCTTTACGGTGTATAAAATGGCATGGGCGGCAGTCCCATTTGAGATGATGAATAAATTATAGGAAAATATGTTGGTAAAATCAACGGACAATACAGGGAAAAGAAGGAGGAGTGTTAAAGTGTTAAAACAGCACAGATGTACAAAGAAGAGTTACAGGAAGAAAACATAAAATCATGGTATAAGCCAGAAAACATCTTCTGGGATGGTGGGACTGGTGGTTCGTATATCGAAATCCATGAGGATAATTACAACTATCACCAATTTGTATCAGTTGACAGGGATGATAATGTTATTGGTTGCATAGATTACCAAGTTGACTGGCAGTCAATGTCTGCTGACAGGTTTGGGATGATCAGTTTTGACAAAGGGAATGTATTGTTTGCAAAAGATATATACAAGGCAATATGTGATTTGTTTAATGTTTACCATATGAACAGGGTAGGGTGGTCTGCATTTGCTGACAACCCGGCAGTCAGGGGGTACAGAAGTTTTATAAAAAGGTATGGAGGCAGGGAGTGCGGATATTGCAGGCAGATAGCAAAGCTTATGGATGGGAAACTGC
>CANSYK010000152.1 GCA_947651225.1 uncultured bacterium
AAACCAGCCAATTTTTCCCTTTTGGAAAAACCTTGGGGAAATCGCATACCGCAAATCAGCATAAACAGGGCGTTCCAGAAGCCCAGGGTAGAAATGACGGTAGCCCGATTAAGGGCATTGATACATATTAAATACTTCGTCAAACACTGCCATAATTCTAAGTAGAAATGATGTTAGCCCGATTAAGGGCATTGACATTCTTATTAAATGCCTACTTTATCTTTCGTAATAACAATAAAAAGCTCTAGCATATTGACTGTTGGGGCTTTTTAAATATAATTCCTGAATTTAGCTTAATGTTCTTCTTATAATTACTCTCTCAATTTTCATCAAGTGATCTGAAGTCCTGCTTGCTATATAATAACTTTTACTAAATAGAATTACTAAAACATGTTATTTTATAGAGGCAAAATTTTCTTGTACAAATTATAGTATGTAAAACGTTGTATTATTCAACTGAAAGAAGGGGGATATATAATGGATAGCTTTATAAGTTGGGTGGGAGGAAAAAAGCTACTTAGGCAAAAAATATTAAATGAATTTCCAGGGCAGGGAACATTTGGGCGCTATATAGAGGTGTTTGGGGGAGCTGGATGGGTACTTTTTGCATCCGAAAGGCACGCAAAAATGGAAGTGTATAATGATGTGAATGGATGCCTTGTTAATTTATTTCGATGTACAAAATATCATCCTGAAGCACTCAAAAAAGAACTAGAATTTACATTAATGTCAAGAGAACAGTTTTTTGATGCAAAGGGACAGATAGAAGTAAATGGTTTGACGGATATCCAGAGAGCTGCAAGGTTTTATATCTTGATTAAAGAGAGCTTTGGTGTAGATATACGGACATTTAGAGTGAGTCCTAAAAATATTGCAAATGCAATAGAATATATATCGGAAGTATCCAGGAGACTCAGCATGGTGGTAATAGAAAAGCAGGATTTTGAGCGTATTCTCAAAACGTATGATAGAAAGGATGCATTATTTTATCTTGATCCACCATATTATGAAACAGAGAAGTATTACCCAGACAGGTTTATGCCAGAGGATCATCTAAGGCTTAAAAATGCATTAGATAATGTAAAAGGAAGATTTCTTTTATCTTATAACGATTGTGAGTATATCCGGGGGCTTTATAACGGATACAACATTGTAGAAGTTGACAGGGTACATAATTTAATAAAGAGTGAGAAAAAACCACGGTTTAAGGAATTGTTGATTAAAAACTATGGACAGTAAAAGCGTAGTATAATAAGACTTAATTCAATATAATCGGTTATGAAATTATTATTAGTATAGGAATCTTATATATAGAATAAAAATATGAAGTTTTGGGGTTCAATGGCTGATAAGAATTATCCATATCCGCTATAAAATAACTTTTGCCATAGGGCATTGCAAAAACATGATATTTTATAACGGAAGGAGCGATTAGTATGATTAGAATTTTACTATCGACAAAACTTGGTGAACTCAGATGGACACAGGCAGATTTAGCAAGGGCTACTGGCATCCGGCCAAACACAATCAACGAATTGTACCATGAGTTAGTAGACAGGGTGAATTTGGAACATTTAAACTTATTTGTGAAGCCCTGGATTGCAGACTCGATGAATTGATTATCAGGGTACCAGATGAACAGCCAAATGTCATACATACCAGAAATGGTTCATTGGTTTCACCATATAGGGACAGGTAGTGCTGCAACATTCCTGTCATCAGGGAGGACGTTCAAAAATTGAGCGTCCTTTTTTTGTTAGATAGACAGAAACTTGTTGTTATGATAAACTGTAAAATACCGGATCAAAACTATATAAGAAAAATAGAATGTTGAGATATTGGTGTGAGATTATTGTGAGATTTATAATTGTGTGGAATGTATGGAAAATGTAACAACATATAACAATAAATGGAAATATTAAAATTTTTTAGAAAAGAATGCACATGATAATAACATACTCGCAATGAGTTCGAGTGAGAAGTAAAATCCTCGTAAGTCTTGAAAAATCAAGGCTTGTGGAGATTTTTTAATTGGTGGTGGGTACGATTTGGGTACAGATTTTTTAATCCAGTTTATTATTTATCAAAAGGTGTTCTGTATCCTCCATAATTTGGTCATGGAGCTTCTGGATACTGAGGTCGAAAAAAGTATTTCCGCTTTGTTCGGGGTAAGTGTCCATCCAGCGGTCATAATCCGTTTCGGCTTTAATGAGAGCCTCCCCACGTTTTTTTGCATCTTTGATTTCATTGCATTTTTCTACATCTTCTAAAAATTTCTCGTAACGCTGGCACCATGCGTTCATCAGCGTCAAGGTTTCAAAACGTATTCCAACTGTATCATTGCCTTCATCATCTTTGCACGCAAAAAGATGTCCATTGTATTGCCGGGCAATCTGGAATAAGCGGTGCAAGGCTTTAATCATGTCAAAATCGGAATTTTCCAGTACCTCTGGATTGACGGCAAGAGCGTTTGCTATTTTTTCAAGTGATGATGGCTTGGGGTTGCGTCTGCCGCTTTCGTAAGCACGAATATAGGCTTCGCTTGCACCAACTAATTCGCCTAATTGTTTCTGGGTAAGACCACGCTCTTTGCGGATGCGGCGTATATTTTCTCCAACAGTCATAAGTCTGCCTCCTAAAGTTTTAGCTGTGTATTTGCACTAAATCAATCATAGCACATAAAGAGAAAAAAATAAAGCGAAAAAGATATCGACAAGAAACAAAAGTTGCGATATGATAAAAACGAAACATAAAGATACTATGCAGAAACAAATATCAAGAAGAGAGGAAATAACATGAATGAAAAAATTTACTACAATGCCGCTGACATTGCGGCTATGCTAGGTATCAGCATGGGAAAGTCATACAAGATTCTGCGAGAAATGAACAGCGAATTATCTTCTAAAGGCTTTCTCACAATCGCAGGGAAAATTCCAGTAGCCTATTTCAAAGAAAAATGGTATGGGGCGGCAAAGGAGGCAAGTGTATGAGCTGTAATGCAAAGAAAGCTCCAAACGGTACTTGGAGAATACAGTACCGTTGGACAGATTGGACAGGAGCAAAAAAGAAGTCGCAAAAAAGAGGGTTTAAAACAAAGAAGGAAGCGGAAGAATGGTATGTGCACTTTCTATTACAACAATCTTCTGATCCAACAATGACGTTGGCTGACTTTTGGGAGATTTATAAAGCAGACATGGAAAAGCGTTTGCGAAAAACTACCATGAAGCAGAAAGAGTATGTGATGAATGACAAAGTGCTGCCTTATTTTGGCAAGACACCAATCAATGAAATCACAGCACCTATGATAAGAAAGTGGCAGGGCGAAATGTTGGAGAAAGGTTTCAAGCCTACTTATTTAAAAACCATACATAACCAGCTTAGTGCAATTTTAAATTATGCAGTAAATTTTTATGATTTGCGCTCCAATCCATGCCGGAAAGCAGGAAGTATGGGAAAGAGCAGGGCAGATGAAAGACCATACTGGACTTTGGAGGAATTTCAGAAGTTTTCGGATGCAATTATGGATAAGCAGGATTCATGGGTCGCATTTCAGATTTTATTCTGGACGGGGATGCGTCTGGGAGAACTGCTTGCCCTTCAGATAAAAGACGTAAACTTTGAGGAAGGTACGATTACCGTTGATGAATCTCTTGCAAGGATTGACGGAGAGGATTTGATTACGCCTCCGAAAACGGAGAGTTCCATAAGGGTAATTACCATACATAAGGAATTACAGGAGGTAATCAAAGAGTATATTTCAACACTCTATCGGGCAAGGGCGGGTACACGTCTTTTTGCAGGAAGGACAAAGAGCTTCTTTGAGCATGAAATGGAGCGAGGAATTAAGCTGTCGGGCGTGAAAAAGATTACTGTTCATTGTACCAGACACAGCCATGCAAGTATGCTTGTGCAGATGGGGTTCAGTCCTGTTGAGATTGCAAAAAGGTTAGGGCATGGGAAAGTTGCGACTACGATTGAAACATACTGTCATCAGTCTATGGATGCACAGATTGAGATTGCAGACAGGCTTGGAAAAGTGGAGAGGGGTGAGGAAGGTGGCGTGTAAGCGTGAAGCAAGGTTTCGGTGTAATACAATTGCATTCTGGCTGAGTGATGAAGAAAAAGCACAAGTAGAAGCAAGAATTATATTATCAGGACTTCCTAAAGGAGATTATTACCGCAAAGCTATATTAGGACAGGAAGTGATGGTAACTGCCGGAAGTTATATGTCTAACAGAGTTGCAAAGATTTTGGAGCAGATATTGGAGCATCTGAAAAATGGGAATACAGAAGATGAAAAATTATTGCTGGAATTGGTAAAGCAGTTGTTAGAAATCGGACAGAATGAAAATGCCCCTGCTGGTAACAGGGACATTTCAGAAACAGATTAAGTTGTTGGCGCAACTTAATCTGAATATAAAAAGGATAAGCCTCTTTATATATCTTGCAGATTTATTATAGCAGAGGCTTTTCCGAATGAAAAGGAGGAGAAGCAGTAAAATTGAATATTTTTTCAGATGTAAAGGAACATTTGACTGCAAGGCGGACAGCGGAGTTTTATGGTCTAAAAGTCAAAAGAAACGGGATTGCTTGCTGTCCGTTCCATGATGATAAGCACCCAAGTATGAAGATTGACAAGAATTATCACTGTTTTGCCTGTGGTGTCGGTGGAGATGCGATTGATTATGTTTCCCGTATGTTTGGGTTGTCACAGTATGATG
>CANSYK010000153.1 GCA_947651225.1 uncultured bacterium
ATCCGTGCGCATCCATTATAGTTAACGCATGTATTTTATGCGTTTACTATAATAACAAACACTGACCCATGAAGCGTGGCAGCCCTTATTATCGAATACAGTATAACAGTATCAATGAGTGAAATCAAGTAAAAAATAACCGGTTAAGTAATTGGTTATTTTTTGCAGAAAATCTATTGACATCCCCTTAAAAGCGTGATAGTATAGCACTGTAAAGTTACCGGTTACTTAACTGGTTATATGTGTAAAACATTGTGGGTAAGGAACTGCAAATACAACAGCAAGGGCAGGTTCTAATTTATAGAGGAGGCTGCAAAAGATGAGGCAGGCATCTGTGGGGAGTTGACATAGAATTGACGGAAGAAAAAATCAGGCAGCGTGTGTGGGAAATAGCATTTTAAAAGTATGGTATAGGAGGGCAGAAATTGAAAGAGAAAATAAAAAAACAGGAATCTATTTTTGAAAAACGGTTGGCATATCACCATGATGAACTGCGTTGGCTTTATATGGAATTATATGATAATACCTCTATGTTTGCAGAATTGTGTGATAATTTATTCCAATTTTATGAAGAAAGAAAAGAAGAACTAAAAAAACAGGATTTGTACAGGGAACAGCATACTGGCTGGTATAAACAGAATGATATGCTTGGCATGATGTTTTATATTGATAATTTTGCAGGCAATATGGCTGGTGTAGAAGAAAAACTGGACTACCTGGAACAGAGCAATGTAAATTATATTCATCTGATGCCTTTTCTGGAGACACCAGAGGGGCGTTCTGATGGGGGATATGCGGTTTCTGATTTCCGTAAGGTGCAGGAAAAATTGGGAACGATGGAGGATTTGGAAAGCCTGACCGCTGCATGCCACAAAAAACATATGAATGTCTGTATGGATTTTGTGATGAACCATACTTCGGAAGAACACGAGTGGGCAAAAAAAGCCCGTCAGGGGGATGGGGAGTATATGAGCCGTTACTTCTTTTATGACAATGATTCGATTCCGAATATGTATGAAAAGACGGTACCACAGGTATTTCCAACAACTGCTCCCGGAAACTTTACCTGGCTGCCAGATGCCGGGCATTATGTCATGACTTCATTTTATCCGTACCAATGGGATTTGAATTATAAGAATCCGAGGGTATTTAATGAGATGATGTATAATTTCTTGTATTTGGCAAACCGTGGAATTGATATTATCCGTATTGATGCTGTTCCCTATATTTGGAAAGAGCTGAACACACAATGCCGGAATCTGAAACAGGTGCATACTATTGTGCGGATGATGCGTATCATCAGTGAAATTGTCTGCCCAGGTGTATTGCTGTTGGGTGAGGTTGTCATGGAACCAGAAAAGGTTGTGCCATATTTTGGCACTGTAGAAAAACCAGAATGCCATATGCTTTACAATGTGACGACCATGGCGACAACCTGGCATACCGTGGCAACCAGGGATGTGAGTTTGTTGAAGAAACAATTGGATATTGTTAATGGGTTGCCGAAGGAATATGTGTTCTTAAATTATCTGCGCTGCCATGATGATATTGGATGGGGGCTGGACTATGATTCCCTGCAGTGTGAGGGAATAGGGGAACGTTCCCATAAACAGTATCTTAACAATTATTTTCAGGGATACGAAGGGGCAAGCAACAGCCGGGGAGAGCTTTATAATGCTGATCCGGTGACGGGAGATGCCCGGTTCTGTGGAACGACTGCATCTATGTGTGGAATTGAAAAGGCAGGCTTTGAGCGTGATGAAGAGGCAATGGAAAAGGCAATCCAACTGGATGTGATGCTGCATGCTTATATGTTTATGCAGTCTGGTATACCGGTACTTTACAGTGGGGATGAAATTGGACAGGTGAATGATTATACTTATAAGGAAAGTCCAAATAAACGGGAAGATTCCCGTTATATCCACCGGGGTGCCATGAATTGGAATCTGGCAGAAAAAATCAAGGATAAAACCAGTGTAGAGGGCAGGATTTTTCAAAGGCTGAATACACTGGAAAAAATAAGAAAAACGGAAAAGGTTTTTGTCTGCCAGGCGGATACATGGACAATTGATACGAATGATTCCAGTATATTGTGTATTGGCAGGCATTATGAAGGAGAGAAAATTATTGGAATATTCAATTTCAGTGAATATGATAAAACGGCATGGATCAATGAGACGGATGGGATGTATACGGATATGCTATCTGGCAGTCAAATGAAAGCGTCAGGAGTAAAAATTCCTGCCTATCGTTTTATGTACCTGAAAAGAAATGGAGGGATATAGGATGAAAAAATATGATGTTGTTACATTGGGGGAATTACTGGTAGATTTTACGATGAATGGAACCAGCGGGCAGGGAAATCCCCTGTTTGAGGCAAACCCAGGAGGGGCACCCTGTAATGTTCTTTCCATGCTGCAGCGTCTGGGAAAAAGGACTGCCTTCATCGGGAAGCTGGGAGAAGATTCTTTTGGAAAAATGCTCCGTAAGGCAGTTTCAGAGCAGGGTATTGATATCTGTAACCTGGTTATGGACAAAGAGGTTCCCACGACGTTAGCGTTTGTACATACTGCTTCCGATGGAGACCGCAGTTTTTCTTTTTACCGTAATCCTGGGGCAGACATGATGCTTCGGGAGGAGGAAGTAGATACTTCCCTGTTGCAGAATGCAAGGATTTTTCACTTTGGCAGCCTGTCTATGACGGATGTAGAAGTAGAAAAGGCTACTAAGATGGCTGTAGAGACGGCGAAGGAGGCGGGGGCGCTGATTTCCTTTGATCCTAATCTAAGGCCGCCTTTATGGAGAAGTTTAGATATGGCAAAAGAAAAGATTGCGTACGGAATCAGCCAGTGCCATATCTTGAAAATTTCTGATGATGAGATTGAATTTTTTACTGGTACATCAAATATTGATGAAGGGGTTGCAAAAATTCAGGAAGAATTTCATACGCCATTAATTTGTGCCACCATGGGAAAACTGGGTAGCAAGGCTTATTATAATGGCGTACAGTGCGTAGAATGTGCTCCTTTCTTATGTAAGGATACTATCGAAACAACGGGAGCAGGAGATACCTTTATGGCCTGTGTACTGAATATGGTGCTGGAGCAGGGGCTGGATGCGCTGGATTCTTCTCGGTTATATGAGATGCTGCAATTTGCCAATGCTGCTGCTTCCATTATTACAACAAGAAAGGGAGCGCTGAAGGTTATGCCTGATAAACAGGATGTACTGGATTTAATACAGAAAATGATGGCAGTATGCATAACCGAAAAACAGATTGGAATTTAACGGAGGGATAGTTTTATGATCGATTGGTTATATCAGGAAGAGGGAGTTTGTGAAGGAAGTTTCAAAAGTAATTTTTTTGTGATGATGAAAACGATATACAGTATCATGAAAGAACTTTGGGTTTGAAGGAAACTAAAATAGAAATTATAGATCAGATAATGTCCCTTATTCCGTTTGAAGTTAGAGCATGTTTGAAAAGAGCAAGCTTTATTTGCTCATGAGCAGAGAATGTTATGGGTTGGCAATGCGGCGTTTGAATGTATTGCCAGAGCGATGTCTGTTTGTTGGAGATGGTGGATCAGATGAATTGCCATGAGGTGTGCCCGGTAAAGGCAGTAGAAAGGATAGGATAATATGACACAGGCAGAGAGACGTGTTTATATGATAAAAAGGTTACTTTTGGAGCAGGAGAAAGATACCGGCATTTATATTTCAGAAGATAAGGAAGAGCAGAAAAGGCTACTGCGTTCTCTCTTTAATATCCGTATGCCGAAGGGTATTGATGGAGAATTTTTAACCATACAGGACGAATATCTCAAAGAAGAAATTGCTGAAAAGGGGATTACGGATTTGAAGGATATGGAGCCGGTATCGGAGGGGATTTATCTATGGCAGGGGGATATCACTACGCTTCGTTGCGATGTCATTGTTAATGCCGCAAACAGTGGAATGACGGCTGTTATGTCCCCTGCCATAAATGTATTGATAACTGCATCCACACTTTTGCTGGGGTACAGTTGCGGCTGGAATGTGCAGAACAAATGGGAAAACAGGGGCATGAGGAAGAAACGGGTAAAGCGAAGATTACACCTGCGTACAACCTTCCCTGCAAATATGTTCTGCATACCGTTGGTCCGATTGTTCATGGCAGGCTGACACAGGGAGACAGGGAACTTTTGGCTTCCTGCTACCATTCCTGTCTGAAGCTTGCAGAGAAAAATGAAGTGAAAAGTATAGCATTTTGTTGTATTTCAACGGGGGAGTTTCATTTCCCAAATGATAAGGCGGCTGAAATTGCGGTACAGACAGTGAGACGATATAGGGAGCTGGAGAACAGTGATATGGAGGTAGTTTTTAATGTTTTCAAAGATGCCGATTACCAAATCTACCAAAAATTACTCAGAGCAGATTGAGTGTCTGAAAGAAAAACTAGAAACAGCAGACAGCATTATGATAGGGGCTGGTGCGGGACTTTCTACCTCAGCAGGATTTACTTACAGTGGGGAAAGGTTTCGGCAGTATTTTTCTAATTTTGAGGAGAAATATGGTTTTCATGATATGTATACAGGGGGTTTTTACCCCTACAGTTCACAGGCAATGTCATTTAGTTAAGTTTATTATTTTGTTGCTCATATATATTAGGAGTGATG
>CANSYK010000154.1 GCA_947651225.1 uncultured bacterium
GAGTAGGACTTGAAATATGGAACGGAATTTCTACTATGATATTTTCTGTTCTTAGCGGTGTAATGTATTTAAGATTAAACAGGAAATGCTTGTATAGCTATCTTTTCATCGCTATAGGTTATTTGCTATAACTTCCTGTTTGTCAGAAAAAATCAAGACAGAAAAATGATATGAAAACTGAATATTGTTTACCTTTAGGTAGTGATTATCTTAACAGACAATCAGCTACCTTTTATATTTTCAGAAACTATTAACACAGCACAAAAAGAACCTTGCGAGAGAACTTCAGAACGAAAGCCACAGCGTAACAGGCAACAGAGCAGGACTAAGCGGAGGGAGGAAGAAATTTAATGAAAATTTGGTAGAAATGTGAGTGTGATTGTGGTATTCTATTAAAAATATAAATAGGAAGTTGTAGGGATAAAGGATGAAGAAATTTTTGAATGATATAAGAAGTGCCGAAAATCCAATACCTCTTAATAAACAAATTATAAACACGGTATGTATATTGTTTATTGGAATTATTTTGGGAACTTTTTCAAAATTTTTAGACACCATGCCGACAAATGAATTACCATTTATCTTTGGATTTTTAGACATGGGAAATTTTTTGGGGCGTTTTGCTATATGGTTGCTGGTTGCCTTGTGTATCTCTATTTATAGCAATTCATCCATTAGAGCGTCAATCAATGTATTTGTGTTTTTTGTGGGAATGGTTACAAGCTATTATTTATATTCAAGATTTGTGGCAGGATTTTTTCCGAGAAGTTATGCAATGATTTGGGCTGCTTTTACAGTTATTTCTCCCATATTGGCATTTATCTGTTGGTATGCAAGAGGGAAAAGTAAACTGGCGTTTATGCTATCAGCAATAATACTTGCCGTTTTGTTTAATACGACATTTGTTTATGGCAATAGTTATTTTGAAATGCGTTCAATCTTAGAATTGATAATATTCATTTGTGCGGTAGCGTTTTTGAAGCGAAAGACTATAAAGGATACAATGATTATGTTTGTATTAAGTGTTGGTATAGCGTTTGTTCTTGATTTTGTAGTACCATTTCATTTTGGATAAACAACTTCCAGTTTGTAAGCTTTTTCCATAAGTTTCCCCTATTTTCAAGGCTTTGCGACATGCCAGCCTCAAAATATGTATCCTTTTCTCTTGTTTTTGCCCTTATGGGCAGGTTACAAGAGAAAGTTTTTTTATTCAGTTTTAATTCATTCGTAAAGGCTGTAAGATTGTGAACAAGGGAGAGATATACGAGCGTAATCTTTTTACCGCCAAAAACAGGCTGTTTAGGCAGGATAACTTTGTGGACGAGGTAAAGAACCTTTATACCGACCTTATCAATCTTCTTGTGAAAGATGATAAAGAGAAACTCCATGTATTTGACAGCAATGGATTATATCTTGCCACCAAGAAGATAGGGAAAAATAATCCGAAAGCAGAACAGATACAGACGGATAACGAAATGCGTATGCGTTGGAATCGTGAGGTTGACAGGGCGATTGTAAGCGGCGTGACGGAAACGGAGATACAACAGATAAAAAAAGAATATATTTCCAACCGCATCAGGGAATCCGTTGATGTATTCGGCAGCCAGCCGGACCAGTTAGGAACTATCCTTATGAGTGCTGTTGCTGTGCTGTCAATGTTAATTTCAAAAGTGCTGCAAAAGGCAAGAGAAATGTCCGCAAAACTTTTTGATGCAAGGCAGATACAATCACAAACACCAAAACAAGAGCCTGTCCTAAAACCAGCACAAAAAGAAGTGCCAAGCAAGCCGGAGATACCGTCAAAGCCTGTTATGCCAGCTGAGGCAGCTGCCCATCCGAAACTGTTCAAGATTTACAAGGAACTGAAGCGACAGAATGAAATCATTTTTGAAGCAAAAAAGGAACGCAATGATTTGGAACTTGAGCGTGACGACCTGAAAGGACTTGCAAAATTTACCAAGAAGGGCGAAATGCAAAGCAGGATTGACCACAAGAATGAGGAAATAGACATTCTGAAAATCGGATTGTCCGGCATTGCCAGAAGATACGGTTATCAGAATGTGCAGGAGTTTTACAAGATTTACCATAAATCCCACAGTGCTTATATCGCTTATAGGGAACAAGAGGCTGAATGGGAAAAAATTTACGGAACGGACAGCCAAAAGCAGGATAAGGAAAGCATACTTGAACAGTTAAAGAATCCGCCAAAGAGAGCAGCAGACTATCAGCGGCAAAAAATCATAAAACACAAAGACCGAGGGGCGAGATAACCGTCCCTCGGTCTTTGTGTTTTACAAAATTTGAAACGGTCTCTAGTCCCTCTTTAATCTTCAAAAACGCATATCCCCTCCATTATTTTGAGTGTCCTCTCGGAAAGTCTCAACCCTTTATTTTGCTAACTTATTTCCTTTCCAAAATTTCACTTTCACCTCTAATTTTCTGTAACATTTACAACTTTTCCTGCCAGAAAAAACTTAATTTTTCTTCTGCTTTTTTCTTGAAATAACTTGACAAATACCTAAAAATGTGCGGCCGTTATTTCCCATGCTTCCCCCTACGGCAGGCATCTTTCCTCCTGCAGTAAAACCTGCCCATACCGGGGCGGATGCGCCCGCCATTATTCTGACCCGGATGCCGCATGGGGATGGGACAGCGACAATAAAACATGGTTTTTCGGGCATACCCTGTACATGCTCTGCAGCAGGGACAGCAGGCTGAAAATTGAACTCCCGCTTCTGATGAAATTTACCAGCGCAAGGCGCCATGACAGTAAAAACTTTCTCTATGCCATTGACGACTTCGGACGGCACCTGTGCGGGCTGTCCCAAAAAATGTCTGCCTTGGCTCCGCACACGACAATATCCCAACCTATGAACTTCTGGAACGCTGGGATATCAATGCGCTGGTTGACATCAACGGCAGGGCAAAATCATCCCCGGATGACCCCAAAGGCATCACTTTTGACAAAACAGGGCATCCCCTCTGCCCTGCCGGGCATAAAATGTGCCCATGGGGCAATGATCCCATAAAGGATGCGCACAAATACCGCTGCCCGCTAAAATGCGGGCGCATAGATTCCTGCCCCCATGCACAACAGTGTTCCCCCGGAGACTATGGGCGCACCGTCTACATAAAGAACCACGGTGACCTCCGCTTCCATCCCCGCATTCCAAGGGATTCCGAAAAGTACAGGCAGATATAGAGCGAACGCACAGCCTGTGAACGTGTCAATGACCGCATCCTGAACGATTACTGCCTGCAGTATTTGAAAATACGGGGAAAGGATCATTTTTCATTCTGGGGCATGCCATAGGTATCTGCATTCATCTGGATGCAAGATATAAAGCTGCCCATCTGTATGCTGCTTAATTTGCAGACATAATAATGAAAGAACTAAATTTTGCTCTGTAAAAAAACACATTTTTAACAGGCTTATTTGCCATGTCTTTTTTTCTAACCGCCATCCAAAAATAACTCAAAAATAAGCATTTTTTATTTCTCCCTGCCTTAGTCGTTTATATGGCATAATTTTTTATTGTCTTTTCATCGACTTTCCGAGACTACACTATTTGCTGAATTTTTTAAGAAACTCTTTTATTCGCATACGCTTTTTTAAAATGCCAAGTCCGTCAAGAACCTGTACGCTGTCCACAAATCCCTGATAATATGCCCTCTGTTCCTCCTTGTAATGGGCATGATCCACCGCATCCATATAGCCCTCCAAAAACTCCCTGTCCTCCGATTCGCTGCACAGCTCCTCAAAGACATCCGACAATGTTTCAAAAACTTCACTCATGCTTGTTTCCACCTTTCTCTGTTAAAAATATTATTGTATTTTGCAGGCAGTATTATCAATCCCCAATTCTTTTTCCACAAGATAATTCCCTTACACTTCATCTTTAGAAGTATATTATCAACAATATTTCGTATAATCAATAGCAAGGGACTTCATCTTTAGAAATTTGGTGGTAGGATATTAAAATCTATTGGAACAAAGAAAGCAACTCCAAAAACCTAATCGGTCAAAGGGTTATGGAACTGCGGACGGAAAGAAAGCTATCCCAGAAAGCTCTTGCCGAACAGCTCCAGCTTGCCGGATATGAATTTAGCGACCTGACTGTTTTACGGATTGAAAAGGGAACAAGGTTTGTCCCGGATTATGAAGTGGTAGCTCTGGCAGAGTTCTTCCATGTATCCTGTGAATACCTCTTAGGCGTACAGGGTAAAAAATAAGCAGCAATCTGTTTTCCTATCACAGACTGTTGCTTAAATTTTTGTTGAACCGATAACCAATGCCCCATACGGTCTGTATGTAAAGCGGCTTGCCCGGATTATCCTCTATTTTCTCCCTTATATGGCGGATATGGCTCATGACAATATTGTAATCGCCGGAATATGGTTCCTGCCAGACAATATCATAAATCTGCTCTTTGCTGAATACCCTGCCGGGACTCTGTGCCAACAAATATAGTATTTCAAACTCTCTATTGGTAAGCATAACCTCCGCACCATGTATGACTACATTTTTCTCTGCTAAGTTCAGCTTCATTCCTCCGATACTAAGGTGTTTTTCCACTTGAAGTACATTACAGCCTTCAAAGCGGGGGCTTTCGCTTATAATCTGCAACATTCTCTGGC
>CANSYK010000155.1 GCA_947651225.1 uncultured bacterium
AAAAAACTGGCTTACATTACAAGGTTATGCAACCTATGTAAACCAGTTTATATTACATGATTGGAAATCATCCAATCAATACCTTTTTTCCTTCAAAAGCAAATCCATATTTACGGACATGGGAAACACCACAATTGATTAGCTGCTGCTCATATTTCTTCTCTTCCATCTGTTTCTGTGCTGCCTGCACAGTATCCTGTAATGTTTTTTCCTCTTCTGGGCTATAAACTTTAAACTCTAGAATAATCCCATCATCTTCCTTATTTAACGGTTCCAGCAACACATCATACCGACCAAATCCACTCTCCCGGTTGGAGTAAATCAAATAGCGGTCAGAGATTTCCACTAAAAGTCCCAGTACAAAACCATGATAAAACCGCTCTGGCTCTGCCCCGGATGGATTCTTTCCCGTATCAAAATAGCTGAACGTGTTTAATGCTACACGGTTCATATACGCATTCATTGCCTTTAAATCCCCTAAAAGCAATGATTTCAAAAAAGCATTATAGTTGGAATAGTCTTTCTTAAACCAGCCCTTTACCATCTTTTCAAACATAAGTTCCACTTCATAGTTGGTCAGTGTTAGTTCATATTCCTGCCCGCTGACATCCAGAACCTTTAAATACCCTCCAGCAAGAAGCAGACTCCAGATTGCCTCTTCATCTTCATCAAGATAAGAAAATACAATTTCCTCATCAATCTCATGTTTTACTGACTTTCCGGAAAGTAGCTGTCCGAAATCATCCTTGAGATCAATGCTTCCCTCCTGTATCAGCCTACTGACTAAAGCGTTTCCGCTGCTGTTTGCCCAATAAGGCGCTATCCTTCCTTCACTCAAAAAATTAATAATTGACCATGGGTTATAGATGTCTTTTTTCTTCCCAAAATTAAACCCATCATACCATCTCTTTACTTCCCCCTTCTCCTGCAACCCCATTTCATCCATTGCCGTAAAGACTTCCTCTTCTGTAAACCCAAATACATCCGCATATTTATCTGATGTTGTTGTCACTACCTTCAGGTTATTCAAATCAGAAAAAATGGACTCCTTGCTAATTCGGGTAATTCCGGTTAGAATCGCACGCTCCAGATAAGGGTTCGTTTTAAAGGCAGAATTAAAAAGACCACGAACCAGTCCTACAAGTTCATCCCAATAGCCTCCCAGATATGCCTCCTGCATTGGTGTGTCATATTCATCCAAAAGAATAATAACTTTTTTCCCATAATACCGGCACAAAAATTTTGATAATTGATAAATTGACAGTTTCATTTCACTATCCTGCATATCCGGAGAGATACTGTCAAAAAATTTCTTATCGTTTTCATCTAAAAAATTTTTCTCCTTTATAAAGGCATTTTGGCTATACAAGTCTGCGATAATATAACCAATCATTCGCCTCACATCCTGATAACCACTCCCCTTCACATTTGCAAAAGACAAATTAATTACCGGATATGTCCCCTGAAGCTTTCGGTACTCCTCATATTCCCAAATAGAAAGCTTTGAAAAAATCTGTCTATAATCAGCATGCCGTATAGAGAAAAAATATTCTATCATACTCATTGTCAATGTCTTCCCAAACCGCCTTGGCCGGGTAATCAGGGTAACATCATCTTTGCTTTCCCACCATTCTTTGATAAAATACGATTTATCAATGTAAAAACAGTCCTCTTCTATTATTTTATGAAAATCCTGTATTCCAATCGCTACTGTTTTTGCCATGTTCCACCTCCCGACAGATTTACACATTACACGGTACACTTCCGCAATTTCCAATCAATACCTTTTTTCCTGCAAATGCAAATCCATATCTGCGGATATGTTCCTCTGGAATCCCACGTTTTTTAAGCTCTTGCCCATACTTCTTCTCTTCAATCTGCTTCAAGGCAGATTGAACGGTTTCCTGCAGGTTTTTCTCATCCTCCGGGTCATGGACTTTAAATTCTATTATAATGCCATCATCCTCTTTATTGAGTGGCTCTAACAGCACATCATATCGCCCAAAGCCGCTTTCCCTGTTTGAGTGAAGCAGATACCTGTCGGATATTTCAACCAACAGCCCCAGCACAAAGCCATGGTAGAACCTCTCCGGCTCTGCCCCAGACGGACTCTTTCCCGTATCAAAATAGCTAAACGTATTTAATGCAACCCTGTTCATATATGCATTCATCGCCTTCAAATCCCCAAGAAGCAATGCTTTCAGAAAAGCATTATAATCCGAATGCCCTTTCTTAAACCAGCCCTTTGCCATCTTAGAAAACATCAGGCTCACTTCGTGGTTTGTTAATGCCAGCTCATACTCCTGCCCATGAATGGCAAGCACTTTTAAATACCCACTTGCAAGGAGCAGGCTCCATACCGCCTCATCATCGTCATCAAGCTGGGAAAAGATAATTTCTTCATCAATCTCACATTTTATGGATTTTCCCTGGAGCAGCATTTCAAAATCCTCTTTAATATCAACACTTCCTTCACGGATTAACTTGCTGATTAACCCATTACTGCTGCTGTTTGCCCAATAAGCTGCAAATTTTCTCTTTCCAAAAAAATGGATAATTGACCATGGGTTATAGATATCCTTTTTCTTCCCAAAATTAAACCCATCATACCATCTCTTTACCTCTTCCTTCTCTGAAAAACCCATTTCCTCCATTGCTGCAAAAACTTCCTCTTCCGTAAATCCAAACACATCCGCATATTTATCCGATGTTGTTGTGACTACCTCCAGATTATTCAAATCAGAAAAAATGGATTCCTTGCTAATTCGGGTAATTCCAGTCAAAACCGCACGCTCCAGATATGGGTTCGTCTTAAAGGCGGAGTTGAACAGCCCACGGAACATTCCCACAAGTTCCTCCCAATAGCCTTCAATATATGCCTCCTGCATCGGCGTATCATATTCATCTAAAAGGATAATGACTTTTTTTCCATAATACTGGTATAAAAATTTAGATAACTGATAAATGGACAGTTCCGCATCACTGTTTTTCATATCAAAAGCAATCCGGTCAAAATACTCCCTGTCTTTCTCCCCCAGAATATTTTCTTTCTTTATAAAAGCATTTTCAGAATATAAATTCGTAATGATTTGGCATATTTTCTCTCTTACATCCTGATAATTGCTGCCCTTCACATTTGCAAACGACAGGTTAATCACCGGGTACATTCCCTGTAATTTCCGGTACTCCTCATATTTCCAGATTGATAATCCCTCAAAAATTTTTTCCTGCCCTGCATATCTGTTCGAAAAAAAATACTCCAGCATGCTCATTGTCAATGTCTTCCCAAACCGGCGAGGACGGGTAATCAGGGTAACCATATCCCTATTTTCCCACCAGTCCTTTATAAAGTAAGTCTTATCAATATAAAATACATTCTCCTTCAGCAAATCACCAAAATCCTGATATCCGATCCCTACTGTTTTAGCCATTTTCCACCTCCTGACAGATTTGCAAAGCCCCTCCTTGCTCCCTCTTTTTAATTCGCAATATATTCACCCAATGTCCCCATAAATAATAACTCTCCAATTAACCATTTTGCATACTCGTGAGTTTAACAGCTGACATAAAAGAAAATACTATCCATGACAGTTCCTTGTTTAATTTACTCTTATACTAAATTCTTCAAAAATTCCAACTGGAACATCTTCCCCAAAAGAATATTCTTCCATTAATTCCCTCTCAAAAAAATATACAGTAACTCGCTGTTACCAGTAACAGCAGCGTTTTCAACGCTGTATGCACACATTTTGCAAAATTCATGCAAAATGGCGCCGCAAAACTCGTACTTTGGGCAAAAACATGCCAAAAATCCTCGAACCTGGTCAATGTGTGAATAGTAACTGCATGTCACACTATGCATTTTCCTGCAAACTATTTGCATTGTATCATATTCCAGAAAATGATACAATAAAATAAGACGAAGACAATCTCCGCCTTATTCCCACTTCTTTAACCCATAATATGGATATTCATCCAATACAACATGTTTTACATGCTGTATGGAACCAAGTTCTTCCTCCACCCCTGCTAATACACAAAGCTTTTTAATATCTTTCCGAAAATTCGAACGGTCAACGGGTGAACCTTTTCTTGTCCGAAAAATTATCCCTGAACTAATCTGTTCATGTGCCGCATATGTACGGAGATCTTCCATAATAATCCCGGGTATTTCTATTTTTTTATATCGGCGTTTCCGAATGACTTCTACCATACCGTCCCCTAGCGCCTCCATTGTCAGTTTTTCCAGTTCGCAGAAACGCAGATCCATATGGCAGAGTACCTGTATCATCATCGCAAGCCGCTCTTTGTCATTCTGAAGCGCAGTATAAACCAGTTTCTTATAATTGGTTGAAGAAATCTGTTTCTGTTTCTTTTCCCTCCCTGCTTCCTCTAAACCAATCGGATCCAGCGGTATTTTCATTTCTGACCATCCCATCACATCACAAAAATGATTTGCAGCGGCAAGATAAGCATTTATAGTACGTTGTTTGAACCCTTGCTCTGCAAGCCATTTTTACTCTGAAACAATACTTTCCGGGTAGCCAAAAAAGCGCAGACTTCCCCTAT
>CANSYK010000156.1 GCA_947651225.1 uncultured bacterium
TTTTATTATAGTAAACGCATAAAATACATGCGTTAACTATAATGGATGCGCACGGATACACATAGGAAGTTATGCTGCTTTGCAGCGTGTATCCGGCGCTGTAAACGAAGCAAAACGCAAGCGTTTTGCTTCGTTTACTATATGCAGCTGGAATTAATCATTCCAGCTGTATTCTTTTTCCATAGTTTAATTGCTGCCAACGACTGGAATATGCTATAATATGGATATTGTGAGGTTCGTAAAGTAAATAAAATTGTGGTTGGATTATGGTAATATATGGAGCATAATGGATGGAGGTGCGCTATAATGGAGATAGTATTGTAGCCGATTCGATCTGAGGATAATAAAGACAAAGAAAAATTATCTTTCGTTACAGAAGTAAGTGGCGATTTTACAGAATATATATCATGAAAACAAAGAATATAATGAATACTCATGGCAGGAATTTGTTAAAGATAATAATAGAATCTGCTTTGTGATTGAAACTTTGCCGGAACATAGTTATTGTGGAGAGTGTGCAATAGAAGATATATCCGCTGATATTCCGGCAATCGAAATTGAGTTGATGAAGGAACAGTGGCATAAAGAAATTGGCCCTCAATCAGAAGCTGGATGAAATGGAGAAAAAAATATTGAAAAGTTTATTGTTGGGAAGTGAAGAGTAGGTGATATTTTGAAGAAAACATTAGCAATCGGATTTGAGGATTTTAAAGAGATTATTGATAAGAACAAGTATTATGTAGATAAGACAGAAATGATTCATGAGCTTTTGGAACATGCTGGAAAAGTGAATTTATATACCAGGCCAAGACGATTTGGAAAGACATTAAATCTTAGTATGATTCGCCGTTTTTTTGAAGAGGAAATAAGGGCAGATGGGGGGAAAGTTGAAAATGGTTACTTGTTTGATGGTTTAAAGATTACCAGATGGGGTAAGGTTTATATGAATCATCAGGAAAAGTATCCAGTGATTAATTTGTCATTAAAGGCGGCAAAACAGCCAACTTATGAAATGGCAATTACCAGTTTGATGGATGAGATTGCGAAAGAGTTTAAACGTCACAGATATGTGTTATCAAGTAAGGAATTGACAGAAAATGATTGTGAGAGATTTATGGTTCTTATGAATCGTAAAGCAGAAGCGATTGAATATGCGAAAGCTCTGGAATTTTTATCAGCGTGTCTTACACAGTATCATGTAAAGCGCACAATCATATTAATAGATGAATATGATGTGCCTTTGGAGAATGCCCATTTTGAAGGCTTTTATGAGAAAATGACTGGCTTTATTCGTTCCTTGTTTGAGTCGGCATTAAAGACGAATTTGAATCTGGAATTTGCAGTGATTACCGGATGTCTTCGTATCAGCCGTGAGAGCATTTTTACAGGGCTGAACAATTTAGAGATACATTCAGTGATAAGTCCATGGTATGCAGATGCTTTTGGCTTTTTAGAAATGGAAGTAAAGGAAATGCTTTCCTTTTATGATTTAGATGATAAATTTGATGAAGTGAAAAGCTGGTATGATGGGTATCGGTTTGGGAAAGAGGATATTTATAATCCGTGGAGCATTGTCAATTATGTGAATATTGCATTAGCAAATAAAGAAACGCCTCCGCAGCCATATTGGTCTAACACTTCTTCTAATAGCATTATCAAAGAACTGGTTGAGAATGCTGATTCAGAAGTGCGGCAGGAAATTGAAAATTTGATTGCAGGGGAGACAATCAAAAAACCAGTGTATGAAGATGTCACGTATGATTCTATTTATGAGTCACAGGACAATTTATGGAATTTTCTTTATTTTACAGGATATTTGAAAGCGGATAGAGAAAGTTTTGAAGAGGATGCCAGATATATGGAACTTATGATACCCAACAGAGAGGTTCGTACGATTTATAAGAGAACGATACTTACATGGGCTGATAAGAAAGTCAAGGGGTTAGAACGTACTGAACTGATTCAGTCATTAGAAGAGGGGAACTGTGAGAGGTTTGAAAAACTAATTTCTGAGCAGCTTTTGGACACAATTAGCTTTTTTGATTATGCGGAGAACTACTATCATGGTTTTCTTGCTGGACTTTTGAAAGGTGCTGGAAAATATCTGGTTGCTTCGAATTGTGAGAGTGGGGCAGGCAGGCCAGACATTATCTTGAAAACGCCATCGGTTCGTGGGACTGCTATTATCTTAGAACTGAAAGTATCAGACACGTTTCAGGGAATGGAAAAGGAGTGTCAGAAAGCATTGGAACAGATAGAAGAAGCTGATTATGAATCAGGGCTTCGTGCAGAGGGGTATAGTGACATAAAGAAGTATGGAGTGAGTTTTTATCGTAAGGAGTGCATGGTGCGAAAATATTTGTACTAGAGCGTGTTTGGGAGGACATCATTTGAAGGAATCTGATGAGGGGGAAATGTTGGAGATTAAATATTTGCAGACAGTGATTCCAGATATCTGAAAGCTTCTGACTTAAAAAAATTGTCAAAAAAGGAAGAGTTGGATAAAAGTTGCTGCTTCGAAGCCTTATGAAATATATGGCGTAGCCATTCGTAATGGATATAATAAGTCTGATAACCGAATGTATGGTGAGAGTTACACTGATATTATCTTGTTTTATGAACCAATACAAACGGAATATGTGAAGATGAATATTCGTCATTTTTCGGCATATGCATTGATCATATCAGTTTATCTGTAATAAAATTATAAAAGCGATTACAATCAAAAAGGCTAAAACTCTGGGGCTGATAAAGTGTAAGATTCGTGGCTGCTGGTTAAATTTTACATTTTTGCCGTTGATTTTGACAATACAAAAAATGTAGAGAAGGATTTTGTTAAACTGTATTCAAGTTAAGAATTCAGTTAACAAAATCCTTTTTATTTTGAAAAAGGCAGGGGATTTTGAGTAATCTTTGTAAAAATCACTATATAGTTACAAAGATAATGCAGTTAATAAGGAACTGTGGGAATGAATTTTCAAACACGCTCTAGGAAAGGAAAGGTGAGGATTATGAGAAACAAAACAAAAAGAAGGGTGTCACTGTTTATTATGCTAGCTATGGTGCTGTTGATGTTTCAGGGATTTTTGATTTATACAAGAGAAGCGAAAGCGTCTTCATGGCCTGCAGTCTCAAACAGCAAATATCTGAAATGTTATACAATTAGTACAGGGAATAATACAACAGCATATACTTCATCTAGTCTGAGAACAAAGAAGGGGACAATTTACGGAACAGATGAATTGTATGTTTACAGCATTAATGATACTTATGCATATATTTCTTATCCAGTATCAAATGGTAGAAAATATGCTTATATTCCGACAAGTGTCATTTCTTCCAATAATCAGGTACATGTACAGACAACTGCAAGGGAAAAAATTACTACCTATAAGCGTGCAGGTGTTGGTGCTTATGGGTATATTTCTAAAGGAGACCAGGTAATGAGAGTTGCAGTTTCCGGTTCTTACAGCCAGGTGATTTATCCAACCGGAACTACAATGAAAATGGGCTGGATAACAACAGCCGCTTATAATTCCTATATAGCAGTACAGGGGACTAATGGAAGCGGTGCAGGAAATGAATATTCCAGCAATTCTTCTGGTGCGAAGCTTGGAAGTTATGGTTCTGGCAAAGTAAAATGTTTTACTCTGGCACGTTCTGGAAGGGTATATGCATATGATGATGCTGCATTACGGTATAAAAATAATGGCCGTTACATTGATTGTGCAACAGATGAGGTTTATGTGCAGTCTGTTAATATCGCATATGGTTCTGTGCTGCTTTCCTATCCGGTATCAGGCGGAAGAAGAAATATGTATTTTAAGCTATCAGATATTATGGTAAATCCAGGAAGCCGTCCATATACTTTTTATGCAAATCATAAAATCATAACTTACCAGAGGGCGTCGACAGAAAAACAGTATGGATATATTCAAAATGAGGAAGTTACTGTAGTTGGCACTTCTGGAAGCTTTACACAGATTATTTACAGTATTGGGTCTGGAAATTACAAGATGGGATTTATCAAAACGGCAGATATAGAAGGCACAGGAAATGTTTCCTCAGGCAATGGAGGGCAAACAGCAGATACATCAGGGCTGGCACAGAAAATTGTAGATTATGAACTTTCGCAGGTAGGGGTGAGTGATTATCAGGGAAATAATAATGTTCCTTATAATACATGGTATTATGGGAGAACTGTGAATGGTTCTGGATATGCATGGTGTATGGCATTTCAGGCATATAGCGCAAACCAGTTTGGGGTGTTGAATAAGGCAATTCCAAAGACTGCAAGCTGCACGCAGGCTGTTAACTGGTATAAAAGCAGAGGGCAGTTCCATTATTCAAAATGTGTCCTCTCGGAAACTCGAAACCTTTATTTTATAAGGTTTCAGAAATCTCCAA
>CANSYK010000157.1 GCA_947651225.1 uncultured bacterium
CGCAAAGTGGGGAGTGCAGATTGTGAGAATGAATTTTCAAACACGCTCTAGCACCGACAATACTACTTTCTCCTATCTTTTTCCCTGCATAATATGTATTCCTGTCCCCAACTCACTGCATGATCCTACAAAACAATTACCAAAAATATTTACACTTGGATAGACAGTAACAAAATCCCTTATTGATGAATCATGTCCTATTGTACAATCAAGGTTTATAATCGTATGACTCCCAATATTAACATTTGAAATCAACACAGAATTAGCACAAATAATACTTCCCTCAAAAACTTTACAAGTTCTCCCAACCTCCGCCTTTGGATCAACCAATGTTGCAAACATTACATTTTTATATCGCTCAACCTGATGAATAATCTTTTTCCTTGTTCTGCCAAAACCAATTGCACACACTGCCCATATTTCCCCTAATCCAGGTAAATCCTCACATTTTCCAAGAACCGGATATCCATCTATCACAATTCTCTAAATTGCCTCATTATTATCTATAAAGCCCCTCAGATTCCAGGACATTTCTGTTTCATTAATCCTTTCCACCTACCACGCAACTTCCCTTCCGAAACCACCAGCACCTATGATATATAACTCTCTTAAAGAACTCATGCCATCCTCCCGTAATACCAGAAAAAGGCAATTTTTTCTGGTATTACGGGAGGATGGTTCATCCCTCAAAAAAATACTTGTTTCATGTTGAATTTCCTTTCTGCCGGTACGCCAACATAAGTCCCCGGCTCTTTTATATCCTTTATTACCACTGCACCTGCGCCAATCATACAGTCACTGCAGATGTTTATATTGTTACTTACAATTGCACCAGCACCAATCCATGTCCTTCTTCCAACCATGCACGTTCCTGCTGTATGACTTCCAACAGCGGCATGGACAAACCCGGATACTTTACAGTCATGGTCTATGGAAGCGCAAGTATTGATAATACAGCCTTCTCCAATCTTTGTTCCCGGATTTACAACAGCCCCGGCCATCACTACAGAACCTGTCCCAATCTCCACATCTCTGCCAACTACAGCGTCCGGATGAACCAGTGTAATTATATTTAACCCATGGGAAATGGCATATTTCTGGATTTCCTCTCTGACCTTAGCATTACCTACGGCTATGATAAAATCAGCTTCCGGATAGCAGGCAGCAATGTCACATTTCCCAAGAACCGGATATCCCCCACAACTTCTTAACTGTTCATTGTCATCCAGAAAAGCAATATCCCTGTAATTATTTTTCCTTGCTATGTCTGCCACAACCCTTCCATGCCCACTGGCACCAACAATCAAAAGCTTCCTCACTTTAAAATCCCCCGCTTCCCTTAAACTTTTCCATTGTTGCAGATGTTTCAGAAGTGATTCCATCTCTTTTCCATATCACAAAAACTGTATCCAGAATAATCTTCAAATCACCTAAAAATGTAACATTATCTACATACTCCACATCCAACCCAAGCTTTTCCTCCCAGGAAATCCCATTACGGCCGCTTATCTGCGCAAGCCCTGTAAGCCCCGGCCTAACTTCATGACGCCTTGCCTGCTTTCTGCTGTAAAGGGGCAGATATTCTGCCAGCAACGGCCTTGGTCCTACAATACTCATATCTCCCCTTGCTATATTAAATAATTCTGGAAGTTCATCCAGACTTGTGCTTCTCAGTAGTTTCCCAAACCCTGTAAGTCTGTCTCTGTCTGGAAGAAGTTCTCCTTTTTCATCTCTTTCCTCTGTCATGGTACGGAACTTTATCATTCTAAAAATTTTTTTATTTCGACCCGGCCTCTCTTGACAGAAAAATATTGGTGAACCAAGTTTTACTTTCACAAGGATTGCAACCACAAATATCAAAGGGCTGAATATTACAATTGCCAGCACAGATAATACAAAATCTAACACCCGCTTGACATACATCTCATAAACCCCATTTGTGTTATGAATCATCCCACCTTTAGCCCTCTGCTTCCAAACGCCATGCCCTGCCTTTTTCCAGAAAAAAATAATCCAAAAAATGAAGTATGCTGCCATAAAAAACAGAAAACTTTTCCTGCCTTTCCTTCCTTTGGATATTTCCCTGATACCCCTGCTCAATTTCATACGCATCCCTCTACCCAAAACAACTTTTTACAATTTCAATAATCCTGTCCTGATCCTGCTTCATCATCTTATTGTCAGAAGGCAGGCAGAGGCCTCTTTCATAAATATCCGCACCCACATCCAAAACGCTGTCCCTGCTATATGTATTGTTACTTTTTGCTGTAATAAATGGGCAATTCCTGTAAAGAGGCTGCATATGCATCGGTTTCCATATCGGCCTGCCTTCGGCATTATTTTCAGCAAGTTTCTCCAATATTTCTGTCGGGCAGCTTTTTCCTCCTTCACTGATATATAATGCTTCCTTTTCTCCCCTGACCTGCTTGCACATTGCTTCTTTTTCTATTAACAGGCAGGATAGCCAATAATTTGGAATAGATTTTTCCTTATCATATGGATTGACGGAAACAGGCAAATCCCTGAAACCATCTTTGTACCTTTCATAAATCTGTTTCTTTGCTTCTATATGCTCTGCAATGTGTAACATGTTCCCACGGGCAATCCCTGCCACAATATTGCTCATCCTGTAATTATATCCCAGCTCCTCATGCTGATACCATGGTGCGGCTTCCCTGGCCTGGGTTGCCCATTTCCTGACCTTGACAGCATCCTCTTCTGAATTTGTCAGAAAAAGTCCTCCACTGCTCCCTGTAATAATCTTGTTCCCATTTGTGGAAACCGCATTATAATCCCCAAGGGAACCGCACATATGCATATCCCCATCTGCTCCCATATAAGATGCTCCTAATGCTTCTGCCGCATCTTCTATTACAACTGCACCATGCTTCCTGCATATTTCCAGAATTTCATCCATCTTGGCCGGAACACCATATAAATGGGCAAGAACTACCACTTTTACATCAGGATATATTCGGAAAGCCTCTTCAAGACCAGACGGATCCATATTCCATGTATCATATTCTGTATCGATAAATACAGGAATCCCACCTTCATAAACCACCGGGTTTACCGTAGCATCAAAAGTCATATCCGAACAAAATACCTTTTCGTCCCGCCGCACCCCCGCCATTTTCATGCAAAGGTGCAATGCAGCAGTCCCTGAAGACAAAGCCACTGCATATTTTGTCCCTGCATATTCTGCAACCATTGATTCCAGGGCATCAATATTTTCTCCTGCTGTAGTCACCCAGTTGTCGCTGATTGCTTTGTTTACAAATTCCTTTTCTTCCCCATGCATTGTCGGACTGGATAAGAATACCCTCTTTTCCAGCGGGCATATGTTTGCACTTGCTTTAAACATTTTTATGTTTTCTCCTTAAAAACTGTTCTTTACTATAGTCATCCTGCCTAGAGCATGTTTAATATAGCTTTTTATAAAATGTGTTTCCCTCTTCATTAATCTATATCTCCAAATATGATACTAATAAAATATGAACCATCATCTAAGTTATGCCCACCTAAATTCTTCTCCAAATATATATGTCCGAGACCATCATTCCACCCCAAGGACTTCAAGCCTTTCTGCCTGCTCTTTTGTCAGCTTCCCTGCCTTTTTCTTCCTCTTCTGGCGATAAACCCACTCACCCAGACGGTAGCCATCCGGCATAATAACCGTTTTTATAACCTCTTTTGACCGATTGTCAGAAAAATACTTCTCCAAAGCTTTACAGCCTTTTTCAAAAGCACACTCTGCAGGGGATTCCCAACGCATCCCAAGCTTATCCAACTCTTCCCTTTTCCAGCCCTCCAAAACACCTTTTTTATACTGCATTTTCTGTATGTAAAGCCATTTCCCAAGCCAAATTCCATCCTCCGTCACATACTGCTGCGAAATTTCCAGATTCCCATGCTTTTTGTAATACTCCTTTGCCAGTTGGCATCGGTATTCCCACGAATCCTTCTTTTCCCAGACCATGCCGATTTGGTTAAGCCTCTGCACCTTCTCTTCGGTCAGTTTTTGATTTTTCAGCCCTGCATTTTTTCTGGCAAGCCGCAGCTCATTCAGCCACTTCCCAAGGGCTTCCCCCTGATAGACAAATGTGGAAGGCATATCCAGACTCCCATGCTCTTTGTAATATTTTGTTGCAGTCCGGTATTTCCTCTCAAAGCTGCTTTCAGACTTCCCTTCCCAGCAGATACCAAGGGCTTCCAGCTTCTTCACCTGCTCTTTTGTAATGCCATTGCCCTGAGTTCTAACAGCTTCCCCTTCCCTGTCAGAGCCCAAAGCCTTCCCATACCGCTTCCGGTAACTGCTCTTCTGGTTATTCAGCCATACCCCAAGCTTTTTACCATCCTCTGTTACATAACTGC
>CANSYK010000158.1 GCA_947651225.1 uncultured bacterium
TGAAAAAGTAAAAAAGAAGCCAAAAAAGTACCGCAGGCTTGTCAGGAAAAAAAAGCTTGTAAAGGGATGTTACTGTATTACGCTGCCGGCCAATGAAAAAAACTGTATGGATATCTATTCTTCACGGGAATTTTGGTTTCGGTATAATGAAAAACGAAATCTTGAGATTATTGGACTTGCGGCAAACAAAAGCGGTGTTGTAGAAATCCTTGGCCAGATGGTATGCGATATTACCAAGGCATTTGGAGAGATGAATGCGCAAAATGTCAGGGCGTATTTTAAGGGATTTTGTGAATGATGCGGATGGAAAGGGGGCAGGCAGATGAGAATTGTGCTTTCCGCAGTTGGAGCATTTTTGTTAAAAATGTTGGGGGCTGCGCTGTTTCTGGTTGTATTCCTTTTTCTATTTGTCATTGTAGTGCTTTGTCTGTTTCTGTTCTGTCCAATCCGGTATAAAGGGGAAGCAGAATATGATGGAAACCTCACAGCAAAAGGAAAAGTAACATGGCTTTTTTCTTTCTTGTCGGTGTCTTTTTCCTATCAGAAAGGCGAGGCAGACAGTAAAATTAAAGTTTTGGGATTTGATGTGTTGAAATTTTTAGAAAAAAGGCAAAAGAATGATACAGGCCATGAAAAGCGGGGCTCTAAAGCAAAAAGGAAACGCAAAAATAATAAGGGTAAGGCAGGACCGCTCAAAAATGAACCAGATTTACAGATTAGCCAAATAGAAGAACCTTTTTCAGAGGATACTATATCAGAGAAAACTGCTATGCCAGATTTAGAAATCAGCGAGGTATTAGAAAAGGAAACGGATCAGACGGATTTGGAAGTTTGTCAGATACAAGAAGAAAAAGACAAGCAGATAGGTTTGAAAGGCAGTGAAGAATGGGAAAAAGAGAAAGCAGAGCAGACAGATTTAAAAGTTAGTGAAAAGCAGGAAAAAAAGGAGGCAGAAAAATCAGGACTTAACAGATTTTTTCATCGAATTAAGGAATGGTTTTTGCTTCCAGGGAAAAAGATAAAGGGATTTTTCCGGGCACTTCGCAGGGTTATAAAAAATGTGAAAAGTAAGGTAGAGTGGCTTTCACAGCTAAAGGTGTTCTGGAAATCGGAAAATACGCAGGGAATGGTTTGCATCTTTAAGGATAATGTGCTACATTTATTGAGAAAAATAAAACCAAAGGTTTTGCGTGGCACTATATTTTTTGGAACAGGAGATCCCTGTATGACAGGTCAGATTCTTGGAGTGGCAGCAGTTTTGTATGCTGTTTATGGAAAGGGTATACAGGTGGTGCCTGATTTTGAAGAGGCACGCTTAGAAGGAGAGCTTTATGTAAGAGGAAGGCTTTCCATGATAACGTTAGTACTTATTGTAATCAAAATTTTCAGGAGCAATGAGTGGAAACAGTTTAAATATGATTTTGATCAATTAAAGGAGGCATTGTAATGGGAGAAAACAATTTTAAGGGAACAGTAGAGTCTTTGTTCAAAGGAATGGAAGGGTTTATTACCAGTAAAACAGTAGTTGGAGATGCAGTAAAGTTTGATGATGGGACAATTATCCTGCCGCTTGTAGATGTGAGTTTTGGCGTGGGCGCCGGGGCATTTTCTGAACATGATAAAAAAGACAATGGTGCTGGTGCAATGGGTGGTAAAATCCAACCAAGTGCAATTCTTGTGATTCAGAACGGGGAAACAAAACTTGTCAATGTTAAGAACCAGGATGGCCTGACGAAAGTGTTAGATATGGTGCCGGATTTGATTGATAGATTTTCTGGCGATAAAGATGCAAAAAAGGGTAAGAAAGATAAGAAATCCGAGCCGGAAATTATTGGCGAAGAGTAAAAATAGAAGAATGAAAACCGCTAAGCCTAAGATTTGTTGAAGAAAAGTGGCCAATCAGATAGCTGGTTGACCGCTTTTTTTGATAGAAAATTGCGTCATAACATAGTGGCTGTCAACAAGAATTGCACATGTCAATTTTGTATAGTAGGAATCGAAAGTTACTATTCACGGCTATCTTAAACCTCATGCGAAAAACCAGTCCGTGAATCAATGTCATTAACTTAAGGAATCTTTCGGCTGGAAAAGCTTAAGTAAATGGCATTGGCCGTGAATAGTAACAATTAAAATAGTAAAGAAATGAGGGAAATTATGCTTCAAAAAACAAATGTAATGAGGGTATTAGACCAGAAAAAAGTAAAATACGAACCACACAGTTATGCCAATACGAATGCCGTCAGTGGGTTGGAAGTGGCAGAAATTTTAGGACAGAATGTTTCACAGGTTTTTAAGACACTTGTCACTGTCAGCAGTACAAAGAAAAATTATGTCTTTGTCATTCCGGTAAGTAAAGAATTGGACTTGAAAAAAGCAGCAACGGCTGTTCGGGAAAAGAAGATTGAAATGATTAAAGAAAAAGAACTGTTGCCATTGACAGGATATGTTCATGGTGGTTGTTCTCCCGTTGGTATGAAAAAGTTTTTTAAAACGGTAATCGATGAAACGGCTGCCAGTCAGGAAACGATAATCTTTAGTGCAGGAAAAATCGGTTATCAGGTAGAAGTATCACCAGTGGATTTAAAAAAGGTGATTGCATATGAGTTTGCCGATGTCACAAAGTAAATTGATAGCTGTAACATTAAAAAGAATAGCTTTATATAGTAAAGTGTACACAGATAACATGGTGTGCGTTTTTGGTATATTGTAGGTATAAAACAAAGCATTTGACGAACAAAAATCCAAATGCTTTGTTTTATTTTTGCCTTTGAGAATTTTCAAATACGTTTTAAGACTTTCATCGGACTGGATTATTTCTCAAGTAAATGATAAGGAACTGTAAATAAATTAAATGAACAAGTTGCTTGCCGGAATCTCCATCTGCTATGTTGTCATCAGTCGCCGTAGCCCGCTACGACTTCCTCCTCCGCCTTGCAGATGAAAATCCTGGTCTGTGCAAAATGCAAAGTTATTTTTAACAGTTCCTTAGTAGAAAATATATAGCAGAAACTAGAAAATAAAATATTTGATATAATATAATAAATGTGATGCAGAGTGTATTGGAAGTTCTTCTGGGATATTTTATATTCTGCTATCGTTGTTGAGTAATGAAGGAGCAAATAGGAAATCTTATAGTATTATGTTACGGTTCATTTTTAGAAAAGAGAAAGAGAGGAAAAAGTTATGAAACGGATTATCAAGGAAAAAATGTTGGGAAGGTATGTGGCATATCTAAAAAAGGAAGAAAAAAGTGAGGCAACCATCAGTAAGTACCTATGTGACTTGAAGAAACTGGTTGCGTATATGGACGGAAGGGAAGTGGATAAGGAGCGTATGCTTTCTTACAAAGATAAGCTTTTAAACCAGGATGGTTATAAGGTCAGCAGCATTAATTCCTTTCTGGCAGCTGCAAACTGTTTCTTTGCGTTTATGGGCTGGCTGGATTTGAAGGTGAAAACCTACCGGGTACAGCAGGAAACCTTCTGCCCGGAAAATAAGTGTTTGTCAAAAGAAGAATACTATAGGCTTGTAAAGGCGGCAAAGGAGACAGGGAAAATCCGGCTGGCGATGATTTTGCAGACAATCTGTGCCATGGGCATCCGTGTCAGTGAATTGGGGGCTGTCACGGTGGAGGCTGTACGGAATAATTCGGTTACTATTTATAACAAGGGGAAAATACGGACGGTTTTTTTCCCGGATGAATTAAGGAAAGAGCTGCTTTATTATATCAGCAGGAATGGCATCCAGAAAGGTCCTGTTTTTTGTACGGCTTCAGGGAAAGCGGTTAACCGCAGTAACATCTGGAGGGAGATGAAATCCCTCTGTAAGAAAGCAGGAGTTGATGAGGATAAGGTATTCCCGCATAACCTTCGCCATCTGTTTGCTACTGTGTTTTATGAAATGAAAAAAGATATAGCAAAGCTGGCAGATGTACTTGGCCACAGTAATATCGAAACAACAAGGCTTTATATCAAGACAACCGGAAGGGAACACAGAAAACAGTTAAACCAGATGAAACTGGTGCCAGAGCCAGTGTATTGATGAAAGACAAGTTCACTACATGAGCTGGTTATTACAGGATTTGCCACAATTTTTGGAAAATAAAAAACTGTACGCAGCCTGCATACAGCTTTTACAACATAATGATTATTATGTTATCCAAATACATATGCCATTGTAACA
>CANSYK010000159.1 GCA_947651225.1 uncultured bacterium
AAATTCAAAAATGCAGCATTTTAAGAATCAGAAATAAAATTTAAGCGTCAAAGCTGGATACAAAACACCGTAGTTGACGTGAAGAAAAGTATCAGTTATAATAAGAAGATATTTTGCGTGCCTTTTTATATGACTGGCAGAGAGAAAGGCTGACACATAAGGGTGAAATATAGAAAGAAAATGGAGGAGAGAAATTAAATGGCAGAGAAGAAAAATATTTTAACCTATGAAGGTTTAAAAGCTTTAGAGGATGAATTACAGGATTTAAAGGTAAACCGACGCAGAGAGGTTGCTGTCAAAATTAAGGAGGCCAGAGAGCAGGGAGATTTATCAGAAAATGCAGAGTATGATGCGGCAAAAGATGAGCAGCGTGACATAGAACTGCGTATTGAAGAAATTGACAATATTTTAAAGAATGCCGAGGTTGTTGTAGAAGAAGATGTTGATGTCAATGTAATTAATGTTGGTTGTCAAGTGAAATTGAGGGATTTGGAATTTGATGAGGAAATGGAATATAAAATTGTTGGTTCTACAGAAGCTGATTGTTTGAACGGTAAGATTTCTAATGAATCTCCGGTTGGTCTTGCGTTAATTGGCTCTAAAGTAGGGGACAAAATTGAAGTAGAAGTACCTTCTGGAGAAGTGGTTCATTATGAAATCTTAGAAATCCAGAAAACGGCGGCGGTATAAACAGGAGGAGGGAAAGAAGTGGCAGAACAGAAAGTACAACAGAAGGAACAAGATGTAAATACTCTTTTAAAAGTAAGAAGAGAAAAATTAGAAAATTTGCAGTCAGATGGCAAAGATCCTTTTATCATTACCAAATATGATGTGACACACCATTCTATAGAAGTTAAAGAACAATATGATGAGCTGGAAGGAAAAACAGTTTCTATAGCAGGAAGAATGATGTTTAAGCGTGTCATGGGAAAAGCTTCTTTTTGCAATATTCAGGATTTAAAAGGAAAAATTCAGGCTTATGTAGCAAGAGATTCTGTTGGCGACGATAGTTATAAAGATTTTAAAAAGTACGATGTTGGGGATATTTTAGGAATATGCGGGACTGTCTTTACGACAAAGACGGGTGAGGTTTCTATTCATGCGGAAAAAATTATTCTTCTCTCGAAAAGTCTGCAGATTTTGCCGGAAAAATATCATGGTTTGACAGATACAGATATGAGATACCGCCAAAGATATGTTGACCTTATTATGAATGAAGATGTTAAAGATACCTTTATCAAGCGTTCCAAAGTTCTTAGCAGTATTCGCCGTTATCTGGAGGGTGAGGGGTTTATGGAAGTAGAAACTCCTATGCTTGTTTCTAATGCAGGCGGTGCGGCGGCAAGACCATTTGAAACACATTTTAACGCACTTGGTGAAGATTTGAAATTGCGCATTTCCCTGGAACTGTATTTGAAACGCTTGATTGTTGGGGGGATGGAACGTGTCTATGAAATCGGAAGAGTTTTTAGAAATGAAGGATTAGATACAAGACATAATCCAGAATTCACGCTGATGGAATTGTATCAGGCATACACCGATTATCATGGAATGATGGAACTTACTGAGAACCTGTACCGTTATGTGGCAAAGGAAGTAACCGGTTCTGAAATATTAAAATATGGCGAACATGAGATGGATTTGTCGAAACCATTTGAACGCATCACTATGGTAGATGCCGTGAAAAAATATGCTGGTGTAGATTTTCATGAAGTGAAGGATCTGGAAGAGGCAAGAAAGCTCGCAAAAGAGCATCATATCGAATATGAAGAAAGACATCAGAAAGGCGATATTTTGAATCTTTTCTTTGAAGAATATGTGGAAGAACATTTAATTCAGCCGACTTTTGTTATGGATCACCCAATTGAAGTTTCTCCATTGACAAAAAAGAAACCAGAAAACCCAGAATACGTGGAACGTTTTGAGTTTTTTATGAATGGCTGGGAAATGGCAAATGCTTATTCAGAATTGAATGATCCAATGGATCAGCGCGAACGCTTTGCTGCACAGGAAGAAGCATTTGCGGCAGGGGATGAAGAAGCAAACCATACCGATGAAGATTTCCTAAATGCATTGGATATTGGTATGCCGCCAACAGGGGGAATTGGATTTGGAATTGACCGTATGGTGATGATGATGACGGATTCACCAGCTATAAGGGATGTCTTGCTATTCCCAACGATGAAGTCATTAGACAAATAAAGCCAGTGTTTATGCGGGTCTGCGGACTTTGCAGGCGGAATTTGACACCAGTTTGACACCAAATTTTTAAAGGGGGATAATCAAGTGTCTGCTTTTAACAGATGATGGCAGGTAAATAGTATATAGAAATCCGTAGGACAGTGTGGATGTTAACTGTTCTGCGGATTCTTTGGTTTTATGGGCGTATGGTGTAACATAGTGGCCTGCTAACAAAAAACTGGAGATTTCTATACTGTGTGAATAAAGTGCTATTCCTGTTCTGCTGTTGTCAGGGCAGAACTTTGGCGGTATAATGTAAAAAGGGTTCATCTTAGAATAGTAAGGGAAGGGATGTTAATATGAGTAAAAGTTCTGAAATAGTTTTTATGCAGGTCAGGCTGCTTCGGCTTGCATCAGAAGAATGGCATATGTCTGTCCAGCAGGTAAATGTAATATTTGATAAATATTGTATCTTTAAATTTATTGAAGACTGCTATGATGTATTTCATATGGAAGGTGATTATGCGGTATTTGATGAAATCAACACTGTACTGAAAAATAAGGGGGTAGACATAAATGCTGGAATTGTCTGACGGTATGCTTCTTTATCATGGAAGTTATTGTGAGGTGAAAACTCCAGATTTGGCAAAGTGTGCTTCTTTTAAAGATTTTGGAAGGGGGTTTTACCTAACCTCATCAAAAAAGCAGGCTGAATCCTTTGTCAGCACTTCTCTGAGGAAAGCTAAGGCAAAAGGAATGGCTGGTGCAGCTCAAAAGGGCGGGGTGGTTTCAACATTTCGTTATCATTATAATGGAAATGTTACAGGTTTTATTTTTCGTGATGCTGATGCTGACTGGTTACATTGTGTCGTAGGCCATAGAAAAGCAAATACATTTCCGAATGTTGTTGAAGGAATGAAAAAATATGATATTATTGCTGGAAAGATTGCAGATGATACAACCAATGTTACAATTCTGGCCTACTTAATTGGGGCTTATGGTGCAATAGGAAGCAGGGAAGCGGATGTTTTGTGTATAAGCAGATTAATTCCAGAACGTTTGGAAAATCAATTTTGTTTCAGGACAGATGAGGGCTTGAAATGCCTGTCATTTGTAGAAAGTAGGGAGATATGGAAAAATTAAAGTGTGTCACAGAGGAACAAAAAAAGTTTGCCGTGGATGCAGCAGTCACTTTGGTTGTTGAAGTCCTGGCTGATGATTTAAAACTTTCCCCGATAACAGTATTGAAAGATTTTGTGGCGTCAGAGACGGGGGCTTTATTATATGATGAATCATCAAAGCTCTGGTGGGATGGCCCATCTTATATAGCGGATATGTATAAAAATGAAATAAAAAAGGGTGGTGGGCAGTAGTGCCAACTTATCTTTTGTTTTGCATTATTCCTGGTTTCTGGAAAATTTATCCGGGAAATATTTCTAGGTTTCTTTAACGTTCCCAGATTTTGTGAAAAATAATTTCCCGGATTTTCCAAAAACCGGGAAATTTGGTTATATATTTTAGGATAACAGGATGGGTGCTTTGTCTTGCACTAACCAACAACTCTGCTGCAGGCAGGTCTGCGTTTGGCCCGTTGTGTATGTGAGAATAAAATTAATGAAAGCCAGATTGAGGAGAAGGCTGGTAATATTATTGGCAGTATGCAGGGCGGGGAAATCTGCAATGCGAATAGTATGTGGATTTTTAATAGCTGGTTCTGGAAACTTTACCCCGTGAAAAAGACTCTCCATTTGAAGTAGATACTGCCTGCACTAGTTATTTTCCCGGTTTCCGGAAAATTTCTGTAAAAATTTTCCACCTGTGCGGTTGGAAAATAGAACAATGTAACCGATTAAAAA
>CANSYK010000160.1 GCA_947651225.1 uncultured bacterium
CACTTTACGGACTTACACCGATTAGATTACGCCCATGCTGGGCGAACTACAAAAGGAGCAAGGAAATATCCTCGCCCCCTGATTATTATTTGCAATATATAAATCTATGAATATATGATTCCCCTTTCCACAACTTCCCTTGCACAAGCCCTCACATCATTGAGCCGTTCAAAGTGTTCTTCAAACACAAGACCAAATTTCTATTGTTTATTCATTCGATTTACTTCTTGTTCTATCTTATTTCTAAGCTCAACATCTTGTATTTGGGCTATTAAAGCATTAATTGCTGCCATAAATCCGTGTTCTTTTCCGGCTGTATCAGTTCTTTCGGGTATTCCTGCCTTGTATGGATATTCATATCTGCTCATTACAAATGTCCATATCAAATTTTTATATCCAGGCCTTCTGCCGTACCTGATTTTCCATACACCATTGACGTAATGCTTTCATCCGCAAAAATCTTATCCAGCAATCCTTCTGGAATAGGTTTTCCAGCAGTCCAGCCAGGCACTTCCGCTTTAATAGCATCTGTAACCTTCTTTGATATTCCTAAATGCAGTTGGTTCAAAGTCCAACATGCCGATAAACGGTCTTCTTTTTTCAGTGTCTTGTAATATTCATTATTTTTACGGTAATATGCATCCCATTCAGCCTCATTATTCCCTGACATACCATTGTATTTGTAATAGCCCATTTTTACATCTTCCAAAACATGCTGTTTCATCTCATCCGATACCGGAATAATTTTTTTGTAATCACTTCTTCCTGTGACACACATTCCCTCCACACCATAAGAATTCTTAAAATGCCCAGAAAGCAAATCTTCCAGCGTATTCCTGCCGCCAGCACTAGACCGTTTTGATATAGGCATATTACCAAACGGCTTATTTGTATTTGTTCTGTTTCCATTCATCCTTGAAAAAAGCTGTAAAATTCCTTGATTATTGTTTACTATCCTCATAATAATTCCTCCTTGCGTCCAACTGCTATATGGTTAAATCCATCTGCATGCCCTTTCCATCTTCCTGCAATTTTTCAGACAAACTTGTTTCCATTTCTATCCTCTTTGCTTTTATCTTTTCTAACAGTTTTTCTAAAGATTCTGCTTTCTCCAACCGCTTTTCCTTTAATTCTTCTTCCTCTTTCTTCTTCGCACGCTTTTCCTCTAACTGTTCCTGTAATATCTTTTTGTAAGATACAGACTGGCTTTCTTTGGATGGTTTATGCCTGCTAACACTCCAGTAAGTAACTTTCCCATCTTTATCTATCGCTGTACCACAAGCCACCATCTCATTCCCATGTGCTTCAATCCCATCTTTCATTATCCCCGCTGCCTCTGGAACTTCAGCAATATACTTTTCATACTTTGCTGCTGCCGCCGGATCAGATGCCATCTTCTCAATAATATTAGAAGCAATGACTATGTTATTTCCACCACTGCTCCCAAAGATATAGGCATCTTCCTGTTTTCCATTCTTAAAATCTGCCACTGTTATATTCACATCGGGATATTTTTCTTTCAATCCATTTAAATATCCCTGCGTACTTCCAGAAACTCCATTGCTCCCGTTTGTCCTACTTGTTGCATAAGTGTTTGTGTAATCCGTTACCCCTGTAATTGCCATAATTTTGTCCTCCTTGATAAATTTTTTTTATTATCTCGATAGGAGCTCCTTGCAAATAAGTGCCTCCTATATTGCCTTATGATAAATCTGAGTAACTTACCTATACTCATGCTTTTTCCGATTCTGTCAAGGCTTTGCTGATAATACTTTCTGTCCTGGTTCCCCTGTCAGCCAGAACCTCTTCGTTATACTCTTTATATCGTCAAAAAAAATCTGTTTTTCGGGTATATGGAATGAATCGCCTACTTTTGGGGAACGAAAAGAAAAAACTTTTTTAATAAAGGAGATTATTTAATTCTATGTATACCTTTATCCGCCGAAGAAGAACAGCCGATAGGCACATGGGGACAGCGGCATCTGGACTATCTGAAGCAGTACCTAAAGGATACATACACCAACCTTCTCACAAGAGGCAGGCTGAATACATACCTTGCCGACATCGGCAGGCAGGCGCAGGAACGCTTTGAAAGGCTCATAGAGGGCATAAAGTATCTTGGAGGCCATTATTCTTTTTACCTTTATCCAAAAAAATAATTTACAGAAACGGTATGGCAAGTGTGGTTTCAGAATGGGTATATTGCCCTGTCTGCGGGAACAGTATGCAGATTTTAATTCTAACAGACGGTTTTACCGATGGGCAAGTAAGGTCTGTTTCTGATTTACTGGACGTTACATACTCTCACTTTTTTTCGTGGGAGTAAATCTTTTTAAGGAGCGTACTGTTATTGTTTTACCCACTGTTTGTTAGGCACCGGCTTACCATGTCCAAAATATATGGTTCTATTGCCGAGCCTGCTGATTTTTCTTGCGCTGTCTAACATTTCATTTTTATCATGGAACAGCATGGATACGGTCGGATAAAACATATTCATCAGTGCATCCCCCACTATGAAACCTTTATTCTCCACATCAATGCCAATCGAACCATCCGTATGTCCGGGCAGGGCAATAATACTGGCATTGACTCCATAACCTGATAAACTGTCCCCATCCTTTAAAAATATATCCGGCTCAAATTCCTGCAAAGTACGCACTGAAAAATCTTTGAGGGAAGCCGACAAAACAATTTTTCCAAGAAAAGTTTCAGCGGAAAGTATTTGATTTTTATTGGACTGAATCAGATTACAGTCCTTTTCACTCATTCCAATAGGAATACCGAGGGCATTTGATATTTGTGCCGCATTCTCTGCATGGTCAAAATGTGCGTGTGTCAAAACGATTAATTTAACATGATACTGCCTACACCCTTCCATCACCCGGTTTACAAACTCCTTCTTGCCTGTATCGACTAATATTCCATCAACTCCATTCTCGATAATATAGCAATTACCATTTCCACACTTTATCCTGTGAATTTCACTCATGCTAATTCTCCTTCTAAGTCCCCTTTATTTTCTCGATCCTATCCATTGAATCCTTGTAAAAAGCAATCTTATCATCCAGATTACCCAGATATTCCGCCCACTTTTTCTGCTGCTCTGTCACATATTCCCTGTGCTTTTCAAGCATTTGCAGACGCTCTTGCATAGTGGCATTCCCCTCATACCGCAGCCTAGAATACTCTTTAATATCCTTTAACAGCATACCAGTGTCTTTAAGACGTTTGATAAATTTTATCCATTCCATATCGCTTTCATCATAACAGCGTCTTCCGGCATCGTCCCGCCTTACCTGTATCAACCCTTTCTTCTCATAATACCGCAGGGTATATTCACTGATCTCGGCTGCTTTTGCCATCTCTCCAATTCTCATAAAAATCTCCTGAAAAAGTTCTTGACTTACACTATACTCTAAGTAATATGCTTTTATTGTAATCAAAAAAGGAGGCAAAATCAAATGGAAAACACAAGGTTTATACAGGGCATGGAACAGTTAAAGGCGATTGACGGCAAAGGAGGCGAGAATGTCATAAAGTCCCTTGAGGACATAGCACCCGATTTAGGAAAATTCATTGTTGCGTTTGCTTTTGGCGATATTTACACAAGGGAAGGACTAACAACAGAAGAACGGGAAATGATAACCCTGTCCAGCCTGCTTACTGCCGGAGGGTGCGAGCCACAGTTAGAGGTACACATTGGCGGCGCATTGAATGTAGGAATCTCTCCCGAAAAAGTGATAGAAACATTTTTGCAGTGTATTCCATATACGGGATTTCCAAAAGTGCTAAATGCAGTATTTGTGGCAAAAAAGGTTTTTGCGGAAAGAGAACTTATCCAATCGTAAGACAACAATATTCTAACAGTTGCCATCCTAAATCACCAACCCCCACTTCAAGTGGGGGTTTGAAAAACGCCCCCAAGGGCTCTGT
>CANSYK010000161.1 GCA_947651225.1 uncultured bacterium
GATCTGTGCGCCTAAAATTTCTTTTATTTTGAAAAATCTAACCGCACAGGTGGAACTTTTGTAACCAGATAAGTAGTGGATGATTTTGTCAATCACCTTTTATTTTCGCAAGGCAATGAGCCAAGTGGACATGCTTGCATGTAGATTTGACAACAACAGGATAAAGGCTTTGCATATATTTGCTAATTATTATTGGTCAGTCAATGGCGGTTTTTGGTATAATTTATGGTTAATTTGATTGCGTTCAAATTCGATTTCGTCTAAGATTTCTTGGCAGTTTGCTTTTTTTGCTACCCTTTCCAATCTATCTAATATAGACATCTGGTCAAAGAGATTGCCATTATATTCTTTTTCAGCCATTGGCATAAAATCACCTCTTTCTGATGCAAAGCTTCTATTTTGTTATTCCTGTATATTGCGCCAGTCTGCGCTTTTTCTGTTTCTGAGTTCTTCATAACAGGTATTATAGTAGCATATTTAACAGGAAATAACAATGATTCGTTAGCTGGAGGTGATGCTAATAGTCAGATGTCAGATGGCTATTTTCACTATGGACGGAACAGGGAGGAGGGTGAACATCAGAAAATGTTGTATGATTGCCTTCTGTTATTTTCATTAAATATTGAGTAAAATTTGGCGAAATTTTGATATGTATTATAAAGAGTAGAAAGTTTTACCAATAAGGAACTGTTTAACGATTAACTTGTTGATTTAATTGCTGTCAGTTCTCAGAAAACGGAAAATATGCATGTAGTTAAACGTTGTTGCTATTCATGGCCATTTTAAAAATCATGCGAAAAACCATCCGGCTATGCCGTCCGCTGCTGCAAAAACAGCAGCTTTTGTTTTTCTTATGATGTTTAGAACAGCCTATATGTTACATTTACAGGAGGTGTCAGATTATGCATGATAAAATGGTTTTAGGAAACAATCTTGTTTACTCAATGGATTGTAAGAAGACACAGATTAACAATAATCTACTGGTGGTGGGTACAACAGGATGTGGTAAGACAATGAGTGTTACAGAACCGAACCTGTTGGCTACGAAAAATGCAAGTATCGTTACCACTTTTGCGAAAAGGAGACTGGTGGATGCTTATATTGGATTATTTAAAGAAAGAGGATATGAAACTATTGATATTAACTTTGCTAATCCAGAAGCATCTGCTGCAGGATATGATCCTATGGATTATGTAAGGAGTTATAATGATATATCTTATCTGGCAAATCTATATATCTATATATAGAGATTATTGGGCAGCTCTGCCTGAATGCGAAAGAATACGTAAAAAAGATGAAATAGAGCTAAGGATGATACAATTAAAAAGATTTAAGGAGCGCATGGATTTACTGGGAGTATCTAAAGTATCAGAACATACGAAAGTAGGAAAAGAATTGCTTGATGAATATTATTGTGAAATGAAAAAGCTGGAAGAGGAAGAGGCTGCTTTAGAGGCTGTTCTTGATTAGCTGACTATATTAGAATGGTTTAGTAGCATTGAATAAAGATAGTAATTATTATTGTAATCTTCCTTGTAATATGCTACTCTTAAACTTAGAAAGGCGTATATTTTCTGCGCAGTTTGAATTAAGCCGACTGAAAAGGAGCAGCATATGGAACAATTAGATAAATTAAGTGTATTTATAAGTTTAGTGTTGCGTCATAAACCAGATGCAGCACATATTGCATTAGATGAGCATGGCTGGGCTAATGTTAAAGAATTACTCAATGGTATAAATGAAACTGGAAGAAAAATTGATATGGCAGTTTTAGAGAAGATTGTGGCAACTGATAATAAACAGAGATATAGTTTCAACCAAGATAAGACATTGATTCGGGCAAATCAGGGACATAGCATTTCAGTAGATGTAGAATTGAAAGAGCAGAAACCACCTGAAATTTTGTATCATGGAACGGCTGCCAGGGTCATTGATAATATTATGAATGAAGGGTTAAAGCCAATGAGCAGGCTGTATGTTCATCTATCAAAAGACGTTGAGACTGCTTTGAAAGTAGGGAAGCGGCATGGTGAACCTGTGGTTTTAAAGGTACATAGTGGGGAGATGTATAGAGACGGATATAAATTTTACCTATCAGAAAATGGTGTTTGGTTAACTAAGAAAGTGAATGTAGAATATTTTGAGATGACAAAAGATTGATGTTCTATTATTTTCTAAAAGAGAGATAGAAACCTGCTCTTCTGGATGCTGTGGGGAAAACGATTTATAAAATGATTATATCGCAACAAGGAGAAAGAGAAAAATCAAAGAAAATAGTTTTTGTAATTATGACAGATGGATTGGAAAATGCAAGTTGCGAGTATACTTATTTGACTGTTAAGAGATTGATAGAAAATCAAAAGAAAATTGGTTGGGAGTTCTTTTTTCTGGGAGCTAATGTGGATGCTGTCAGAGAGGCTGCTAATATTGGAATTTCTTCAGATAGATCAGTTACATTTCATAATAATAGCGCTGGGATAGCTTTGAATTATGAGGTAATAGGGGAAACTTGGGACAACTTTGTCACTGTTTTTTTTAGAAAAAAAGAAACTGCGTCACAGCCTTGGCAGGTTATCGCACAGCGATTTTGTTCAATCGGAATTTGGTTACAATACAGGTCATGTTGTTACAGAAGGGATATGAATAGGATGTCTAAAAACAGCTTGAACATAGCAATTATAGTAAACGCATAAAATACATGCGTTAACTATAATGGATGCGCACGGATACACATAGGAAGTTATGCTGCTTTGCAGCGTGTATCCGGCGCTGTAAACGAAGCAAAACGCAAGCGTTTTTTTCGTTTACTATATGTTCCGAGATACAGAACGTAATCATAACGAAGTGGTAAAAATCAATGTCATAAAAGACATAAAAGAAATAAATGAAGTACGGGAGAAACTTGATTTGATAGACCCCGTTGTAATTTCCTTAAAAGGACGCAGGGATAATTATTATGTACATACAGATAAAGCGTATGTTGACAATCTACCTCAATTAGCTTCAAGTTATCCATTGTCATTCATCAAGGACACAAGGGAGCATAACACGTTCTGTTTCTACGCAAAGCAGACAAGGGACAAGATACTTGCCTGCGCCGTGGAGCTGACGACATAGAGAAAGGCAGGGTAACGGGCAGCCTCTACGAACTGGACTACCAAAAGCATTACAAACACGTCAAGGACGCTTCCGTACCCACCAGAGATACCAAGCTGATATATGAGAACGGGGAACGGACACAGAAAGCCGGAGAACGCATTACCGGTGACGCTGACCTGGACTTAGGGAAATTCCTTAACTTTGAGGAACAGCCTATAGGGGAAGATTTTGCCGGGCTTGAGTTTTTTCCTGTTGAAGATATGGAGTAATAAAACGCCGGGGAATGGCAGTCTACGGACTGCTGTTTCCCGGTTTTTTCTTGTTTTATTCGCCTAATCGTATATGATTATATATATGGCTATTAGAAAAAACGAAAAAAATTAAAATTGTTTGTAACAAATCGCACTTGAAAAGAACTAATAATATGAGGTGCTGATATGGATAAAGAAAAAATTGATGAAATATATCGTGAAAAC
>CANSYK010000162.1 GCA_947651225.1 uncultured bacterium
AAAAAAGCAAGTACAATAGCAACTTGTTTTTTTCGCTTAAACGAAATATAATATCTTGCGAGGAGGAAACGATTATGGATTTTATGACAACTAAGGAAGCCGCCTTGAAATGGGGGCTTACAAACAGAATGGTACAATATTACTGCAAAGAGGGTAAAATTCAAAAAGCGGAAAAAATAGGAAGCATGTGGCTGCTTCCAAAAGATGCAAAGAAGCCTATTGATAAAAGGACTATGGAGGGGAGGGCTAAGGAAAGTGGCCAGTAAAATTTTTGTCGTTGAAGATGATATATCTATTTGTGAAATGGTTGATAATTATTTAGTTAGTGAAGATTTCAGGGTAAACGTTTTTCATAGCGGTTTTGAAGCAATAAGAGCTTTCCAGTTAAATACGGATTATGCACTTGCTCTGATTGATTTAATGTTGCCAGATACAAGTGGCATGGAAGTAATCAAAGCCATTCGTCAAATCAGCAAAATCCCTATTATTATTATTACAGCGAAAGACAATGATACGGACAAATCAATGGGTTTGAATCTGGGAGCGGACGATTATGTGGTAAAGCCATTTTCCTTAATTGAGCTTACTGCAAGAATCAAAGCCAATATCAGGCGTGCTACAAGCTATGACAACCAACAGGAAGAAACCGTCACAAGAATTAAGGATTTAGAAATTAACCAGACAACACATAGCGTAAAGGCTGCTGGAACCGTTTTGGAATTAACCCGCACAGAATTTGAAATTTTAAATCTAATGGCTTCTCATCCGGGACAGGCTTTTTCTAAAGAAAGACTTTATGATTTGATTTGGAAAGAACCGTATTTTGGAAATGAAAACGTGTTGAACACGCACATCAACAGGCTGAGGGCGAAATTAAAAATGGTTTCAAACAGTGATGCCACATATATTAAAACTTTATGGGGCATCGGATATAAAATGGAGGAATAACTGGTGTACACACTACTTATTGTTCTCATACTAATATTATTCGCAATGTTTTTATATGAATGGTCAAAAAACAGAAGAACATCCAAAGAAATCAAATATATCAGAGAATGGTTTACAATGGCTCCTTGCTTGAAAGAAAACCGACAGATTTTAATCCCGTCTGAAAATGCAGAAATTAAAGGGCTTTCAGTAGAATTGAATAAATTACTGGATGAACTTTATGCACAAAGAGTCAGTTATGAACATTCCATACAAGCTATGATGCAGGTGCTTACCAATATTTCACATGATTTAAGGACACCTCTCACTGTTCTAAAGGGATATAGCGAATTACTAAACAGAGAAGTATCAGATATGCCGGTAAAAGAGAAAATTACGGAAATGGCAATTAGAATTGATAGTAAAGCAAATGAATTAGTTGCAACTATAAATGAATATTTTACTCTGTCAAAAATAACGTCCGGGGATATGAACATGGAACCCAGCATGGTAAATATTACACAAATATGTCATGAAATAATATTGGATTATTATGATGTTTTGGATGAAAGAAAATACAAGGTTGAAATAGAAATCAGTCCTTTGCCGGAATATGCATATGCAGATACCCCCGCACTGAACAGAATACTGAAAAATCTAATTGATAATGCAATAAAACATGGCAATGAGGGGAAATATCTTGCGTTCCGCTTAAAAAGAATATCAGATAAGGTCATGATAGAGGTGGAAGACCATGGCAAGGGCATAGCAGAAAAAGAGCGGGAACACATTTTTTACAGGAACTACACGACAGCGCATAAAAACTATGGAAGTGGGCTGGGGCTTACGATTGCTAAAAATCTTGCGCTGCAAATGGGGGCTGATATACAAGTTGACAGTGAGCCAGGCCAGAAAACAGTTTTTACCTTGATTTTAAAAAGTTAGAAAAAAGTTAGATTTCAGACAGATAAAGGAGAATTCTGTTTTGTATACTGTGGAATAGCAAAGGAGGCGTACAAAATGGATTATATTATCGCAACATCAAATTTGACAAAATCCTATAAGGAAAAAGTTGTAGTTGACAAGGTAAATCTTCATGTTAAAAAGGGAGAAATCTATGGCTTTGTTGGGCCAAACGGCGCAGGAAAAAGCACTATCATGAAAATGCTTTTGAATTTAGTGCGCCCGGATTCCGGAGAAATATATATTTTTGGCGAAAAAATGGACGATAAGAATTATGAATGTCTGAAACGGATTGGCTGTATCATAGAAAACCCTTATTTCTATGAAAAAATGACAGGACTACAAAATTTGGAATTGCATTGTGATTATATGGGTTATCATAACCGCAGACGTATAAAAGATGTTTTGGAATTGGTCAATCTTCAAAACATTGAGGGAAAAGCAGTTTCGCAATATTCTTTAGGGATGAAACAGCGTCTTGCCATTGCAAGGGCAATTTTAGCAAAACCAGAATTGTTGATACTGGACGAACCTATCAATGCGCTTGACCCAGAGGGAATAAAAGAAATGCGTCTTTTATTTGGGCGGCTACATCAGGATTACGGGGCAACTATTTTTATTTCCAGCCATATTCTTTCCGAAGTTGAACAGATTGCGGACAGAATCGGCGTTATCGCAGGCGGAAAGCTCTTGAAAGAAATATCTATCCATGAAGTTCATGAATATCAGACAGAATACATTGAAATAGATACGGATAATGTGAAACAAGCCGCCTGCCTTTTGGAACAAGACGAGAGGCTGTCACATTTTGATGTAGTGGACGATACGATTATCAGGATTTATAACACCGTTGTTTCCGGAAAAGAAATCTCAGCGTTGCTTGTAAAAAATGGAGTTGGTTTGGAAAGCATAGGACAAAAGGAAAACAGTTTGGAGGATTATTTCTTCCAGCTTACAAAGGAGGGAAAATAGAATGGTTCATTTACTGAAACTTGAAATAAGAAAATTCAGACTGCCCCGCAAAATAATGACTGCTTTTTTTGCAGTTGCTTTTTGTATATTGTTTATTACGGTGTCTTTGGTTGACAGCATGACCGACCCAGAACAGACAAAAGACACATTTGAAAGCACATTTCTTGTAATAGGGCTTTTGGTATCATTTATTTTTCTGATATATTCATCAATACTTACGTCTACATTGGTGATTAGTGAGTACAGCCAGCGAACCATTACAATCCTGTTTTCTTATCCTTTAAACAAGAAATTGCTTATCGTAATAAAAATGATGCTTATTATGGCTTTTACTGCTATTTCATTGCTGTTCGGATATGTTTGCTGTTGTGGATATATCGTCGGAATGGATTATGCTTTTGATATGTTGGAGGGTTCTTTTCAGATATCTTATTTATCAGAATGGGTGCCGATGGCAGTTACCAGCACTATCATTTGCAGCGCTTTATCATGGTGGCCGTTTGTCATTGGGATGATAAAAAAGTCTGTTCCTGCAACGATTGTTACTTCTCTCATTGTTTTATTTGTCAGACAACTTATCATTACGAAGAACCCGACTAATCAAGAGAATTTGTTCCAAGCAGTTTTAGTGTTAATAGTTACGTTGGTAGCCGTAATGATTGTTTTTCGAGAAAAAGTAACAAAAATAGATTAGATAAAGCAAGGGATGGAAT
>CANSYK010000163.1 GCA_947651225.1 uncultured bacterium
ATAGAATTTTTATTTTTAATCGTTACATTGTTCTATTTTCCAACCGCACAGGTGGCAAAAGTTTCAGCCACCCGTCAATTATTACCACACTCTATTGCCTTGATATATCTTCGCATTGGTTTCAAAAGGGACTCCTCAATCATCTCCGTCCACACCTGCTTTGTACACCTTTTTCCTGTCAGTCTTGCCACAAACTCTTCTACTGTCAACTTAGGAACATCTCTCCATAAATCCATATCCTCCTGCAAAAATACATTCCCCTGTTTTTTAACCTTCCTATCTAATGTTAATGCTAACACAGTTGCTACCAAATACCTGACAGCAGGATACTCCATTTCGACCAATATATGATTAAATGTCCAGTCATGTCCATTATATAATTCACTGATTTTCTGTTCATCTAATGTTTTCTTTGCACGAATCATGGCATATAGTTTTTCCTCACAAGCAATCAGATTTACATGTTCAAATACTTTATTGGACCATGTAATGTCAGTTTCTTCCAATTCATCCACCAGAAGCGGGCTGTTTTGCGGTTCACGAAGTCTTTTTCTGCGAAGTCCATAATATCTGTCTATCACTATTTCTATATACGTTGGAAAAACTTCCTGCAAAATTCCAGAGCCTTCATCCAAAATATCCTCCTCTCTGCCCAGATAGGCACCAAATGCATGCGCATATTCATGAGCAATACTTTTGTCTATAAACGGTATTACACCCTGTATTCCCTGAATCGTTATTCTGCTTTCACGAATCGATTTTATACAGAAACATTCAAATTGAGATCTGGTAAGCTTTTTTTCTGGACGCTCATAAAAATCAACCCAGCCTTTTTCTGTAATCTTTCTAATAAAATCTACGAACGATGGGCAAATATTTTTGAAATACTCTGCCATTTTGCCCATTAAATATTCCATTTCCTCTTCCTTGGAAGAATACACATTATTCTGCATGAACGGCTCCTGTCCAGAAGTCCAATGTTCTTCTAACCACCTTTCATATTTTTGTTGTGCGTCCATGTATTCATCAAACACTGGCCTGGCGTCTTCCAGAGCGGCCCATAATGCATAATACGAATGAAACTGCATATATTCTTCTTCTAAAACCAATTCTAACACACTATGAAATCCATACATTTCTGCATAAAAAAGAGCTGCCTTTTTATTTTTTAACAAACAATCTGCTGCCTTTTCATATACAGACTGCATAATTTCTTTAGAAAACTCTGGTGGCACATCTATTTTCTGTTCATAAATATCATATGCCGAAACCCTTTTTCCATCCCACAAAAAACATGGTCTGTCAATAATTTCATTTAGCGATAACTCTGCTAGTTCTTTTACCATATTATCCCACAAAGACAAGTCTTTTTCAGAAGCTGCCCGTACCAATTCTTCCTTCCGTCGCCTTAAAAAATTTCGATTATTCCAAAGGAAAGCCTCCTCTTTTATCACGCTCTCTAAATCCGGTATAACTTCTAAATACTGATCCAGGTTTTGATAAAAAATCTCTTTATCATATCCTCTCAAAATCCCCCAAAGCTTATCACACTTTTCACTAACCTCTTTATCATTCTTTGCAAGGATGCCTCGAAGAAAAATATACTCTCGCAATTTTCCATATTTCATTTTCCATTCATAGACAGCATTCAAAATTTCTTTCAAATCAGACACTGGATTCTTCTCTTTCCGGAAAAGAACTTCTTCCTGAATCCTTTTCGCTTTTTTATATTGCTCAGCAATCTGTGACATATCTTTTTGAAAATTCAGATCATTAAATCCCTGATAAAAAGAAGTCAGATCCCATTCATATTTTAGACTCATTTTTTATCTCCTCTCCTTTTTGTGCTGAATCTTCGCATTTTCCATCAATTTCTATAAACAATAGCTGTCAAAAATGAACTATTTTCCGGCAGATACTGTTTTATCATACAATATAATTTGTCTTTTTTCTATTGTTACTTTTCATCTTAAAACCTTTTATCCCTTTAATATGATATTTTTTAGTCTGTCAAGATAAAAAAGTACCAAACCAAAAACTGTTCCTTCACTAAAATTGAATTTTATAATTTTTTCTGCTATAATTAACCTATTCAATTTTTATGTGTAACTGCGAAACAGGATAACATTAGATTCTGACTTTTCGTAATCACCTGAAATTTGACAAAAACGAAAGGAGTACACTTTTATGAAACTACAAACAAAAAAGAAATGGATAGCAAAGCTTCTGGTTTTCGCCATACTTGTTTCTGCCTGCAGCATTGGTAATTTTGACGTTACCGCCAAAGCAGCAGACATTCAAAATTTCCAGATTACTGGAACCTATCAGCAGACAGAGGCACGTACCATGCTCGCCATGATTAACAACTTCCGTACTGGTAAGGATGCGTGGCAATGGAATGAAAACGACACAGAAAAAGTACCGATAACCGGGCTTGAAGGACTTCAGTATGATTACAATCTGGAAAAAATCGCCATGCAGCGTGCTATGGAACTGGTTGCAGGTTATTCCCACACCAGACCAAATGGCGAAAGCTGTTTTACTGCCTATACAGACGAATATCGAGCACGTGGTGAAAACATTGCGATTGGTACATCAAACTTAACCGCTGCCAAAGTTTTTGAACTCTGGCAGGAAACAGACGAACCTTATGCAGGTCAGGGACATCGGAGAAATATGCTTTCCAACAGTTTTCACTCCATTGGAATTGGCCATGTCTATTACAACGGCTGTCATTATTGGGTTCAGGAATTTGGTGATCGTGTCGTCACAGAAACTTTCGAACCTGCAAATGATTTAGAAACACCAGTAACGGTAGCCATAAGTACAGATCAGATTACAACTTTAAACTGCACCTCCGATATTGAACAATATCAGCTAAATATAGGAGATACTGCAGTACTGCCTGTTCTCTCCCTTGAGCTTCGCACGAAAGATACCTGGACTTATGCTCCAGCCGCATTAGCGATAGCCGCAGACTCTCCTGCATGGGAAGTTAATGATACTACTATTGCCAGTATTTCCGGCAACAACATCATCGCTGTCTCATCAGGAACAACTACCCTCGCTGGAACACTAAGCGGCAAAACAATCGAAATTCCAATAACGGTATCACCTTCACAGACAACGCCAGATGTACCACCAGCAGAAGAACCGACAGCAGACCCGACGGCTGTTCCGACAACAGCGCCATCTACTGCTCCAACCACAACGCCAACGGCTGTTCCAACTGCAACACCGACAATTGCTCCAACGGAAACGCCAACGGCTGCTCCGACAGCAACGCCGACAATTGCTCCGACAACAGCAGAGGGCATTCAGAATTTTCAAATTACCGGAACCTATCAGCAGACCGAGGCGCGCACCATGCTCGCCATGATTAACAACTTCCGTACTGGTAAGGATGCATGGCAATGGAATGAAAACAACACAGAACAAGTACCAATAACC
>CANSYK010000164.1 GCA_947651225.1 uncultured bacterium
CACATCTTAGAACAACCGAACCGCCGCTTGCGGAACCGCATGAGCGGTGGTGTGAAAGGACGGGGGTTAGTCACCCCCTCCTACTCGATTGACAGGGGATATTTTATATAAAATATAAAGGTGCGTAATGTGATTACTGTATCGCATTGCTTTTTGAACCGTAAAGGGCGCAGAATGGAGATTAATATGTTATATAAAAAGAGAAAACAGGACGCTTTAGAACAGGCGGTTTGTAAAAAAAATGATATAGTTACGCTTGAAATTATTGATATGGGAACAGAAGGAGAAGGGATTGGAAGATTAGAAGGGTATACGCTTTTTGTAAAAGATGCTCTTATTGGGGATGTGGTAAGTGCCTGTGTTATGAAAACGAAAAAAAGATATGGATATGCACGCCTTCTTAAAATTATTACATCTTCACCATATCGGGTGGAGCCTTTTTGTGCAGTAGCACGTCAGTGCGGCGGCTGTCAGCTTCAGCATTGCAGTTATGAAAAACAGTTGGAATGGAAGGAAGAAAAAGTACGGAGCTGCCTGGAACGAATTGGCGGTTTCAGTATGCAGGAAACGGATTTGTTTGAACCGATTTTATCTATGGAAGATCCGTATTATTATCGGAATAAAGCGCAGTTTCCGGTTGGAGTCAATAAAGAAATGAGACTGATTGCCGGATTTTATGCAGGCAGGACACATAGCATTGTTGAAAATATAGACTGCGCAATTCAGCATCCCTGTAATCATGAAATTATAGAAACTGTTTTGGCTTTTATGAGGGAATACAAAATTACAGCATATAATGAAAAAGAACATACAGGGCTTGTACGTCATATATTAACACGTGTTGGCGTAAACACAGGCGAGGTGATGGTCTGTCTGGTTATTAACGGGGAGGAACTTCCGCAAAGTGATGCATTTGTAAAGAGGCTGCGTTCCTGTAAGCTGAATGGCCTGAATCGGAATCAAAAGCTGCACATAAAAAGTATCTGCCTGAATATAAATCGTGAAAAGACAAATGTTATTTTAGGAGAAATGGTAAAAGTTCTTTTTGGACAGAGTTATATTGAAGATACCATAGGAAACATTACCTATAGGATTTCTCCATTGTCTTTTTATCAGGTGAACCCACTGCAGACAAAAAAACTGTACGATACGGCGCTGAATTATGCGGATTTGCAGGGAAATGAAGTTGTCTGGGATTTGTACTGCGGAATTGGGACAATCTCTCTTTTTCTTGCACAAAAAGCAAAAAAAGTTTGTGGTGTGGAAATTGTTCCGCAGGCAGTTGAGGATGCAAGGGAAAATGCAAAGATAAATAAAATGGATAATATAGAATTTTTTGCCGGAGCAGCAGAAGAAGTAGTGCCTGCACGGTATGAAAAAAGCGGAGGCAGGCTGGCGGCTGATGTGGTGGTGTTAGATCCTCCAAGAAAGGGCTGTGATGAAAAGCTTCTGCAAACAGTCGTGCGGATGGAGCCGAAGAAAATTGTTTATGTAAGCTGTGATCCCGCAACATTGGCAAGGGATTTGCGATATCTGTGTGATAGGGGATATGAGCTAAAAAAAGGAAGAGCATGCGATATGTTTGGACAAGGGATTCATGTGGAAACAATTTGCCTTCTGATGCGAGAAGCTTAGAGTTTATGGGCTTTGTAGGCGTTTTTGGAAAAATGGACTTGTGTTTTTATGCGGAAATAGGATGTGGATTAAATAGGTTGTTATTTATGCCAAAATCATAAACTGATTGCTGTAATGGACAATCTTGTGATAGAATTGATTTCAATTAAGAAATTGTAAAGGAGCGTGGAGGGATGACAATAGACATTGCCATTTGTGATGATGATAGTAAAGATTTAAAGAGTGTTGTTAATATACTTGGAGAGATTTTTGCCGCACATAGCGACAAGTACAGTTTGCAATCTTTTCATTCTGCCAACGATATCTTAGAAAAAGTCAATAAGATAGATATTGCCATACTGGACATTTCTATGGAAGAAATGAATGGGATTGATTTAGGCAGGAAATTAAAAATGCGGTTTCCAGAGGTAAGCATAATATATATGACAAATTATGAGCAGTATTGTATGCAGGCAATTAATGAGGTTCATGCGTTTTCGTTTTTGTGCAAGCCGCCAAGAAAGGCAGAAGTAAAAAAACAGTTAGAAGATTTAGTAAATAAAATAAAGCAGTCAGATAATAAAGTAAAAAAAGTATTTTATCGGGTTTCTGACAGCAAGGGAAAAGAGCATCCATTTATAAAATTAGATTTGCAAAACATTCTGTTTTTTGAGTATATTAAGGCAAAGCGGAGGATAGCGATTTGCTTGAAAATGAAGTATACGAATATTCTTATGTGATGGAAAAACTTGCTGATGAATTGGAGGATTATGAATTTGCTGTTAATTGCAGAGGGAATTTAGTTAATTTACGACATATTGTGAAAATAAAGGGATATGACATCCATATGGATAACGGTCAGATTCTGGCATTATCGCAAAAAAGGGTTGCTAAGTTTAAGGAAAAAATGAATGAGTTTATACACCACCATGTTTGAGGAGATAGGTTGAAAAATCATTCTAAGTATGCAAAAAACGCATCCCAAGAATGATTACAGTCTCAATACTATTTCAGCCATTGAAAGTAGCAAGGGGATTTAGATGGAGAATATAATATTATATCTTTGTTCCTGTTTATCCTGCTTTATTATTATAACAATTCTTTGTGGGTTTATGGATGACAGATACAATAGGATATTTGCAAATAAATATATTTATATTGGAATAGAATTGGGGATTACCTTTGGGATTGCGGTAGTTAATTTGCTCCATAATGAAATATTAAATATTACTACATGGATTGTGGCAGTAAGTTTGGTTGCATATATTCTATATTATGAGGATTTTGTAAAACCGGTAAAAAGGGTATTGGAATGTGAGATGCTTGTTGGGATTATTTCGATTTGCGAATCACTTGGGGTAGGTTTGGCGGATTGGCTTTTGGAATTGCAGGATATTGAAATTAAGGCAAATATTATGCAGATATGCTTGGAAACCGCTTTTTCAAAAGTAATTTTGATATTTTTGTATTTTATGGCTTTTAGTAAGTTAATGAAGAAAAGACAGGCTTCGTTTAATAAATTGCAAAAGGAAAGCCTTATCATATAAGAGCAGGTAAAAACAGAATAGATTTTTACATAGCCGATTGGTGTAGTTTAGCAAATAAAACAGCCAGTCGGCTTTTTTTATTGCCATGAATCCTTTACATAGCCACCTTGACAAAGTGGCTAAATCTA
>CANSYK010000165.1 GCA_947651225.1 uncultured bacterium
ATTACTTTGTTTATATTTTATTGTTAAGAACAGAAAACAGTTATAAATTGAAATATGGGACTATTTGGTTTTATACAGTATTATTAATGGAAACTTATAAAAAAAGTTTTTTGAAAGTGTAACAAATGGTGGTTTTGTATCATTATAGTTAGTGAAGGGAGGTGAAAGAGGTTTTAGTTGTGACAGTAAATATAGGTTTATGATATTTAGCCTTTGGCATGTGAGGTCTGGCTCATTAATAAAAACGGATAACACCGAAAAAAGAAAGGTAACTTAAAGAATACGTTAAGGATGTAAATGCAAGCATGTGTTATTACAGTTATTCCTAAAAACTGTGAGTTGAAATCAGGCAAAGATAAGGTCGAAATAGCAATTGATGGGGCTAATCTGGGACAAACTTTTTTAAATTATATTACACCAAAAGCGTCATATAAAGGGCAAACAGTGAAATTTGCAGTTACTATTGTGGGGGCAGAAGGAGCCGTTTTTTATGCTCGTGGTGATATAGGTTCCATGTAAGTTCTTGATTTTGGCAGGAAAGGAAGGTAGAATATGAGAAAGAAACCTATATTTTTTTATGGAAGTAAAATCAGTCTGTTTATGCCGCTATTTGTTTTATGTGTTTCATTGGTGAGCTTTTCTGGCTGTTCTACGGAAAAGAAGGAGGACACCAAAGTTCAGGATGATGAAAAGTCAGCCAGCCGGGAAACGGAAAGGGCAGATGCGGGGGAAGATAAGAAGGCAGAGCAGGATGAAGACATGGTTTCTTCACCAATTGATTTTGAACGGTTAAGCACTGTAAGTAAAGAAGAAGAGAGTGGAATTTCGTATTATAACTTTCATACGACAAAGGAAATGCCATTACCATTAAATGAATGGGCAAAGTTGGATATTGCAACAGAGAAGGGAGCTATTGTTCCGGCATATATTCAGTTTACCAGCTGCACAAGAGATACAGAAAAGATAGAGAAGCATATGGAGCAATATTTTAAGGCAAACAAGAAGGAATCAACATTTAGTCCACAACCGGAAATTGCCGGTGATGAATATGTATTGATGAAATATGATATCATGGTTGGAAAAGATGTATCTATAGAAAAAGGGGACTGTGTATTGCCTTTGTCTGCCAGGTTTCCATTACAATTATATTCAACAATGAAAAGTGGAGATTTTGGAGATACTACGGCACAGGAAAGAGAAAATTTAGTGATGGAAGTTTCTGTTCTTGATACAGATATGTCTTTAGCAGCTGGCACTGCAATAGAAAAAGCAGTGCTTTGCAGTGTACCAAAAGATTATACAGCGTACGGAATTATGGTTCCTTATGTGAATGCAGGGGGAACGACGCAATCTTTGTGTTTTAAATTGGAATATTAGGGAAAAGCATTTTCACGCAAAATTGCATTAAGACAATGATGTGATGGAGGTAACAGTGTTGAAGCAAATAGAATCCAGATATTTTTTAGTTGGTTTGCTGATTTTATCTGGTGCATTTTGTACATAAATAGCAGAAAAAGGTGGGGTTAACAATGTAAGAGCAAAGGAATCAAATTTCATTTGGTTTTCTGTGTATGAAGAAGCTGTTATATGTATCTATATGGATTATATGTCAGAGCTTGAACAATTATGGTGAGTGTTTCTTTTTTCCTGTTACTCCAAATGATGCTGCATGGGAAAACGTTTACCACAAAGTAGGAAATGTTTTCCTATGCCAGATTATATCCAATAGGAACAAAGATTTACAGATATGATGATAATTCCGTGCTGGTTGATAGGAGAGATGGGGTTACTATGTTATCTCGTATACAATAAGACAGATCAGGAGATGATTATTTAGCCCAAAGTGATGAAAGGGAGATTTTTATGAAAAAGTTTAAAGAATTTGTTTTTGGATTTTTAATTTTAGTTATTACAATGGGCTGTAGCATAAAAGAAAATTATAGTGAAAAACATTTAAAATTAGGAGCTTATATAGGGGGAGTAAAGGATAGCAGGAATATAGATAATCCTACTATAATTATAAAGGAAAATAAGGAATTTCTTTTTGTTGATAAGATAAGCAACAGCTATGTTACAATGGGAACTTATGCTATTGATAAAGACAAGTTACAATTAAAAGGCAAGAATGGAGAAAATTTTATCTTTACAATAAGGGAAGATAAAATATGTTTTAGCAAAGCCGAATCAAATTCAACTAAAATAAAGGATGGAATGGTTTTTTATTATAAAAAGTAAAATTGGGAGTTGTTTCAAAATATAATATCTTTTTTTGATATCAATACACAAGTAGAAGATTTTTTACTAATTGTTACAGTTTTTATTCTTGGTTTTGGCAATAATCAAATAGCGAATTACAATATTTTATTGTAGCAAAGGAAACGGAAGTTTTGTAGGGCAACCATATCAATCAGGAAAGATTAAGATGTCTTTAGGACTATAGAGGGGGAAATAATGATGAAAAATAAAATATTATCAGGATTATTAATAGTGGGCTGTATTATACCAATTACTTTAGCAGGCGCATGGAAACAGACAAATAAGGCTGGTGCAGAGTCAATGTACAAAAAGGTTGGTACAGTTTTGGAGAACGAATTAAAAGAACCCCAAAATCGTATTGTTGCAAAAGGAAGGGATATTGAGGTCAGCCAGAGAGAGGTAACGATAAGATGTGAGCTGTCGAAGTATAGTGAAAATGTGGTAAGCAAGGAAGAGGCAGTGAAGGAGCTGATTGAGGAAAAGGCATTGTATGAAGAAGCAGTCAAACATGGATTCCAGATAAGTGATGCGGAACTTGACAGGGAAATGGCAGGGCTAAAGGAAGTAGTAAAAAAATCCGAGAACTCAGAGGAGATTCAGGAGATGATTAGTGCTTTTGAAAATGAGGATATATATTGGGAATATGTGAGGGAAAGGAATCTTATTAAGGGGACGATTCTGGCATATCAGCAGAGTTTGCAGGAGCAATATTGTGATAAGGACAGAGTGAAGCTGGAAACTGCTGTAGAAGAAAAAGAATGGGAAGAGTATATGGATCAGGTTGTAGAAAGGGCTGTAGATAAGCAGGAAGTGGAATTGAAAGTAGAATAAAAGGCAGTCTTTGTCTCAATAGAAAGCCTGCTTTTGAAATCAGTATTAATCAGGTAAGCCAGGCGGTTGAAGTATGGGGAAATGCAAAAGCTAATGCATATGTAAAATGTACATCATTTATGTTTAAGCTCAAGTGAAAGGATAACAAAAAAATGAAAATGTTCAACAGGAAAACAGGTAT
>CANSYK010000166.1 GCA_947651225.1 uncultured bacterium
TTTTACATAGCATAATATTCTTTTATTTCTTCATGGACTTTCCGAGACTACACAAAGCATTATAGAGGGTGTAATTACAAAACAGATGTTGATACAAAAACACAATAGATTCTACAGAAAGGAAGTGGTTTTATGCCAGAGGAGCGGATTTGTAAAAGTATTAAGAAGTCATTGGATTTTACAGGTAGTGGAGAAACATTTTCCATAGAGTTGCATATAGAAAATATTTCTCCACAGACATCTAAAGAAATGATTAATTCTATATTAGATGCATTATTTGATGATGTAAAAAGAATTATTTATTAAACTGTTTGCTTAATTCGATGATTTTTGCAAAGGAATCTACAGAAAGGAAGTGATTTTATGTCAGAAATATGTAGTAAGAAAAACAATAAAAGAAGAGAGAATAGCAAGACACTGACCCTCCAAGCAAGGAGAGCCAGAATTTTAAAAAGATTGTTGTGCATTAATTGGTATAGGGATTGATGTTTTGTGCTGTAAATATAGCGTTTAATCGTTGTAAAGCGCTTTTGCTATATTGAAGCGTCTGTGCAATTTTGTCTTTTTGCTGAATAGATAATGTTGCATCAGACAAAAAATCTTCACAATCATCAATTTGCGCTTCAAGTGCAGAGTGCACGACAATAAGTTCATTTATGGAAAAGGTTGTTTCGCTTGTATCTTTCATAGCAGATATCTCCTTTCTTATGTACTTGGCTCTGGCAGGAGCCTGTAAGAAGATTATAGAAGAGAAAAACAGATTATAAAAACATTCGCTGTAATCATTCCAAAACCTTCTGAATGTGATAAGAGTTACCTGCTTGGACTTGGGGAAGGAATGCGGATTAAGGTTGGGACGCAGGAATAGAAAAGAAAGAAGGAGTTGGAAGCAACATAAACTTTTACAGGTATCATTCAATAGTTTAGGAAGGAGAGGCAGCAGGATGGAAAATAAAGGAGAAATCACCAGAACCAGAGTATCAAAAGCGATTGATTTGTTATCGGACGATATTCAATCAAGTAAAGAGGACTTTGCTCTGATTACAGATATAATTTTATTAATTTCACAAAGGGAATATATGTCTGCAATCAGAGCAGTATATATACTGGAAGATGCTAAAAAAATTATTCCACATATCACCGAATTAAGATTACTTTAGTACCCGCACATGTTCAGCTTTAGAATCTGCTTCATCTAAAACAGCTTTAGCAGAGGCATATGCTTCTAAATAATTTTTTGCCATATTAGAAGCATAGTTTTTCACATTAGATTCAATGGGAGCAGAATCACAAAATGTTTTAGCAGAAGTTAATGCGATTTCATGTGCAATTTGTTTTTTGTCCATAAATATTATCCTTTCTTCTTGTACTTGGCGTGGCAACACCTATAGGGAATAGTATAACAAAAAAAAGAGGGATGAAGAAATAGAAAAAAAATAAAGGATACATAATGGAGGTAGGACTACAGAAAGCATAAAAGTATAGAGGAGGGCAGCAGGAGTATGAAAATAGGAAACCAAAAGATTGATTTATCTATAAAGCATATATGTTTTACGGTTGAAGGTAAAGAGCATTTTATAGCATTTCGCTTTTCGCATCGTAAAGGTATCCAGGATGTTCTTTTTGACAGCCGGGAAGCAGAAATAATAGATGCCTATCCACCATTAACTAAACTAATCCGTGAATGTGCATCTATTATTTTAAATGATATACGTACAAACATTAGAAAGATTGCTCACAAAATGAAAGACCATAATCTGTTAGTTTAATGACGGCGCAACCGATAGCTGGCGATAATATTTCAACATATCCACCATCTTGTAAGCAGTTCAAAGCATTTTTTACATCAGAAAGGTCATCGCATATCTTTGAATACTGAAGCGCAGGTTTTGTTATGCCGGCTTTGTGTTGTTTGTATGCATATCTAAGTATTGCATTTTGTGCGTGTGTCAATAATTAATCCTCCTCCTTTAATACTCGGCTTTGGCAGAAGCCTGTAAGGGGATTATAACAACGCAAAGGAAAATGGTCAAACAAGGGAAAGAAATCTTTATCTTAGGGTTTATGCAAGGAGTTTTATCAATCCAGCAGGAGAAAAAGAAAGAACCACAGAAGGTATAGAGGAGGGCAGCAGGAATACGAAAATAGGGCTTTCCGACAATAAGACTGATTTATCTATATTTGATGGCTTGAAGAGCGGAAAGTAAGATACAAGTAGGAAGGGGGATTAGATGAATTTCAGTGAAATGTTGAAAAAAGTTATGCAGGACTTAAATATCAACCAGAAACAGTTGTCTGGACTGACTGGCATTGGAAAAAGCTCCATCAGCCAGTATTTATCAGGGAAGAATATACCGACAGAGGAACGGCAGAAAGATATTGCAGTATCGCTTGGGCTTCCAGAAAATTATTTTATTCAGGAGATACCAGACATTGTTTCCTATATCAAATCAAGAAAGCATAGAATACCATCTATTTTAGTCGAGGATGCCGCATGGATGCTTGGAATGAGCAGTGAAACAGTGCGGAAAGGGTTAATCCAGGGGGAATTTGGTTGGGGATATGCAATCAAGACTACCGAAGACAGATGGACGTTTTTTATAAATGCAACGAGGTTTGCGGAGATTGAGAGGATAACTATTTAATGGTGCGAAAAGGGGTGATTAAGATGCCATCAAAAGGATTGAATAAAAAAACAGATAAGTTACTAACCGTTATGCAAAGCGGTAATCACATTCTTATTCAGGGGGATGGAAATTCAGTTTCTAATAATCTAAATAAAATAGATATAGGCCTGGAAAGCATACATAACATGCAGGCAGAGCTTAACCACCGGACGGTGGAAGAGAAGAGGGCAGCCCATCTAATGACAGAAGGCAGGAATGAGGAGTGGGATGCAGTCCTGGCAGGCTTGGTTGATGATGTTATTAGAAAGCTTACAGAATAAGGATGGTTTGCTGTGCTATCGGCATGACGGGCAATTACTCCCACCCT
>CANSYK010000167.1 GCA_947651225.1 uncultured bacterium
TATCCGGCGCTGTAAACGAAGCAAAACGCAAGCGTTTTTTTCGTTTACTATAAATTTAGCCACAAGTCAAGAAAAGGAAGGTAACCTGAAAATTTTCACCTCAAAGTTCTCCGGCAGGAATTTTTTTATTTTTATATGCAGCAATAAGCTTATTAAGCCATTCATCTTTATAATTTAATACAAGACTGTCATAAATTATTCCAAAATCATCAGAAACATAATCCGAAAGCTCACTCCCTGTATTTTTCTCAATTATAATAAAAGCCTTTTCTCTAATATTATCTTGTTCTTTTTCATTTTCATCTGTATAATTTTGATTATTTTTCAATGCTTTTATTTCTTCATTAACCCGACACCATTCCATGTCAAATGGAACACTATCCCTGCTGTCAAGTAAATCATTTAAGTAATTTTCATCAAATGTATCGTAGTTAATACTGTTAAGGCAAATCAAAAGTTCATTCATCAAATCCATATTCCTATCCTCCATTAAATTCCAATTAAACAAAATCGCTGCAAGACTTATGTTCCTTGCTGCCGTCTATGAAAAGAATACCATTTAACTGTTAATATCACAAGCTGATTTATCAGTGCCCTCTCATACATTAACAGAACAAGGTTACTGTTCACTCTGTGACCAGTAACAAAACAAGTTACGAAGAATGTTTTTCAAGTACGCTACAGCTTCTTAACTTGGATTATACTGGAATTTCTGGTAAAATCATAAGGAATGAAATAAAAAAGGAAAAGACTAGAAATGATTATTCGGAATATAAAAATTTACACAGAGGAACAAATCTTTAAAGATGGAATACTCTGTATTAAAAATGGCTTATTTGACAAAATTGTATTGTTACAAAGCTTAAATAACAATACAAATATAGAAGCATACGCTGACAAAATGATAGATGGCAAAGGATTCTATGCGATTCCTGGGCTAATTGATATCCACTTTCATGGCTGTATGGGAATGGATTTTTGCGATGGTACAAAAGAAGCCATTGCAAAACTGGCGGAGTATGAAGCAATGGCTGGAGTAACAGCAATTGCACCTGCCACACTGACTCTGCCTGTAAAGGATCTGGAAAAAATACTTTCCATTGCACTTGAATACGCAAAAGGGAGACAAAATGGCGCTGACCTTGTTGGAATTAACATGGAAGGTCCTTTTATAAGCCACGCAAAGAAAGGGGCACAGGATGGCAGGGATATTATTTCCTGTGATGAAACAATTTGCCAGCGTTTTTTAGAAGTTTCCGGCGGTCTTGTCAAATTTATCGGAATTGCACCTGAGGAAAACATTAACTATCTGGAATTTATTAGAAATATGAAGGATAAAGTAAACATTTCCCTTGCCCATACCAATGCAGATTATGAAACGGCAAAGGCTGCTTTTGACGTTGGAGCAAATCATGTTGTGCATTTATACAATGCCATGACAGCATTTACCCATCGTTCTCCTGGAGTCGTTGGCGCCATATCTGACAGCCCCCATGTAATGGCAGAACTAATCTGTGACGGCATCCATGTGCACCCTGCCGTAGTCCGCTCTACAATTCAAATGCTTGGCAAAAACCGTGTAATCATGGTTAGTGACAGTATACGGGCAACCGGTATGCCAGATGGCTATTATATGCTTGGCGGACAAAAAGTTCATGTAAAGGAAAATCGGGCAGTACTTGTATCGAACGGCACTCTCGCAGGCTCTGTATCAAATCTTATGAACTGCCTGCAAACAGCAGTATTAAAAATGAATATTCCGCTGAAAACAGCGGTTGCCTGTGCAACCATTAACCCAGCAAAAAGTTTAGGCATTGATAACAAATATGGTTCTATTTCCGTGGGAAAAAAAGCAAATCTCGTACTGCTGGACAAAAACCTTGCAGTCAAATTCGTTATAAAAGACGGCAAAATCATTGTACCAGCAGCGTTATAAATCCAGTTCCTTAGAACGAGTTTGTAAGAAATTTCCAAACACACGCTAAGATGTCGTTTTCTTTAGAAGCATTTCCTTTAAATGCTCATACCGCAGCCTCTTCTCTTCTTTCGCAAAGTGTACCTCACGGAACTGCTCTGGATTGTCCTCATATGACAAAACTTCATCCCCAAACTGCTCACTGGTCAGGTCAAACACACAATCGCCCACCACATTGTAACAATGAAAATTGCCGCCCTCCCTTAAAACTCCATAAACCTTGCCTCCAAAAATGTCCTGCGCTAAGAATGCTGTTATAGAACACTGCCCCATCGTCTTATTTTCCCTGCTCCAGTTCTGCCGCATCCTTGGCGCACAGGTGTCTGCACACCATATGGCAGACAGGGCATCATAAAGTTCCCTTGGATTGCTGATTCCCTGGTAAGTATGGCTGATTGCCAAAACATCTGCATGCTCCCATCCATAAAAATAATATTCCATCATGCTATCTCTCCATTTCTTTTCCTGTAAAATATATTTATATTTTATTTTGCATCAATTTTGATAACTATATATTGTGTCTAATCAGTCTTTTGTCGTATGTCTCTTTTGTAATTTTATCATCTAACAGCATATCGGTCAATTTCTTTCACCTGCAATGCCATGTTCACGGAAATCTCCTGTAAACAAAATTTTCTTTCCGTCAATTTCTATCAGAAACATACAGGCATCCGGGAGTTTGACAGTCTAATAGTATAAAAAGTACCACAAAGCCTTGAAATAGGC